>JAAEOK010000075.1 GCA_024244705.1 Alphaproteobacteria bacterium | reverse complement strand
CGTCTTCAACTCATACGACGACATCGTCGACCACTGCTGTGACGCCTGGAACAAGCTCATCGATCAGCCCTGGAAAATCATGTCGATCGGACACAGGCAATGGGCACATAGGTCATGATCAACGGGATTTGGTATAAGTGCAATATAAGTGCGATTTGAGATACCAAACCCAAAGCAATTGATTTGCCATTGGATCGAGTGACGCTCGAAAAACTGAGATCTTCAGGCTCATAACCTGAAGGTCGCAGGTTCGAATCCTGCCCCCGCAACCAAATTTTGAATTTATACTTCAATAACTTAGCCCCGAACCGACGGGGCTATTTCGTTGCTTGGGCGTTGCCAGTCTGTGGCATGGAAAATGCCCAAATTGTTCGTATTCCGAACCATTACCGGCGATTCCGTGCGACGTCCATGCAACACGTCGGGGCACATTGTTCCATCCGTGTTCCACCGAATTCTGTTACGGCTTACCGGCTGACTCTTAATCCGCGGGTACGGGGTTCGAGCCCCGATCCTCCCCCTCGAATCTTTTCAATGAGTTAGAAGAAATATGATCGTCTTGCTGGCCTTCTGGGCAACCCGGAAGCGCAAAACCCTATGAGCGGCCCTGGCCGTGGCAGCGGCGCCACTGGTCATGAAGCATGAGGTTAAAACGGCACGCCCGCATCCAGCGCGCCACCTGGCCGCCTTACGCGGACGCCGTGCCGAGGCGCCCGACGTGGAGCTCGACCACTAGGCACCGATGCTGTGCGGGCCAATGCTGGATGCTTCATGTCCACTTCCAACCAGCCCCGCTGCCATGCATTGGCCGACGATGCTCTCGGACACCAGACGAAAGACTTTGTCCTCGCGGAAGCGGCCGTGCCGGCTGACCGAGAAGGTCGAGTGGTTGGGAACCTTGAGGGAATCGATGGCAAGGAGAAAGTGGCAGGAGAGGTGTGTCTGAAGGGCGAGAAAAATGACCAAATGGCCTTCCAAACGGAGGCCGCTCACCAAGATCAGGCCACCCGTTGACTGCAAGGGGGATGCAATTCCTTTGGCGGCGGGAAGGTGGTACGATTTCCAGGAATTTGGATGGCGCCTGAGAAATGTCGGATGAACGGGCGAGAGCAGGAATAGCGTCAGGAGACGACGATGACCCAACTACCGCCAAGCCGGGCCGGCGACGTCGCCCGCAAATATCCCGAGCTATGGGCCGCCTATAACGACCTCGGCAAGGCGGTGTCAGGCATCGGGCCACTGGACGCGCGCGCCCGCCGTCTCGTCAAGCTTGCGCTCGCCATCGGCGCGCGGTCCGAGGGTGCGACCCACTCTCACGCCCGGCAGGCGCTCGAAGAAGGCGAGTCGGCCGAGGCGCTACGCCAGGTTGCGCTGCTGGCGACCACCACCCTTGGCTTCCCAGCCGCCGTCGCCGGCCTGAGCTGGATCGAGGACGTGACCGAGGACAAATAGGCGTTTACGCCGAATCTTCGAGTCGCTCCTGAATGGCCATATCTCTCGGACGCATGGTGTGTCCACTTTAAGATCAGTGTCAGGCCTTCTAAGAAACAATAATCAGGGCTGATATTTGCGCCGTCGGACTGGATATGGCGCCTAGTGTCCGCGTACAGACCTCGACTCCGGAATCTAAGCTATCGGAGGCGACACATGGCAGCCTCAGGATTCCGATTTCTCGGAAACGACAGCCCGAAAGCAGGTCGCCGCGGTGGCAGATTTTCGCCAAAGGAAGTCCATTGCTGGGCCGCCCGCCTGACAGCCGCGACAAGCTCACTCTTCTCCACCGGCTTGACGACATAGTCGACTACGCCGTCCCTCATTAGGTCGACGGCAAGCTTCACGTCTGGATATCCGGTCAGCACGATGATCGGAATGCCGGCGTAGTTCTGCTGGAAATAGGCGATGGCCTCGATGCCGTTGATTTTCGGCATGCGGATATCACAAATGATCACGTTCATCTCCAGGATGTTCTCTCGGCCGAGGGTCTCGATGGCCTCTTCGCCGTTCGTCGCCTCGATAATCTCGAACGCGGTGCCTTCGAGTTGGAGTCGAATGGTCTTGCGAATCTCCGCCTCGTCATCGACGACGAGTATCTTGTTCTTCATCTCAACGCGTCCCTTCAGTGATGTCTCGGATCGGGAATTCGATGGTACAAAGCGTCCCTTGGCCGATTTCGCTCTCGAACGCGATAGTCCCCGCGTATTTCTTGACGATCTGCTGAACCACGAAGAGTCCAAGGCCTTCGCCCTCGTCCGGTTCTTTGGTGGTGAAAAACGGGTCATAAATCTTCGCCAGATTCGTCGCCGCGATACCGCGCCCTGTATCGCGGATACGCACAGAGACCAGGTCTCCCTCTTGCCGGCTTTTGATCTCCAGCGTGCCGCCTTGGTCGATGGCCTGGAGGCCGTTGCGAATAACGTTGAAGAAGGCCTGCTGGACCTCTTCCGATTTTGCCGCGATTTCCGGCACCGGTTCCAGCCACTGCTCTATCTCGATGTCGCTGTCCTGGAGCGAGAGCTGGGCTATCGACACCGCCTCCTGAATCGCCTTGTTGACATCGACCGGTCCCAGTCCGTGTGCGTCGGCGGGTCGGATATAGCCGGACAGGTTCTTGATGATCTCGGCGATGTGCTTGCAATAAGTAATTATGTCCTGGGCGTGCGACTGGGACCGGGAGAGGTCGCCGCCGTCCCGGATCGCCTCCGCCGCACCCAGAACGGCATAGAGGGGATTGTTGATCTCATGGCCGATGCCGCTGGCCAGGGTCCCGATCGCGGCCATCTTTTCGGCTTGGATGAGGGCTTGTTCGGCGCGCTCCTTGGCGGCGACGAGCTCGGCCTCGGCGCGCTTTCGTTCAGTGACGTCGTGCAACATCACCGTCAAAAGCGTCGCGTCGTCTATCCGCAGCTTGGATACCGAGGCCTCGGCCGGAAATTCGGAGCCGTCCGCACGCAGCCCGATGATTTCGCTACGCTCGGTCATCAGCCTGCTCTGCTCGCCCGATGTCAGGAAACGCCTGACATGTTCGCCGTGCGCCGAACGGAAACGGTCGGGCATCAGGATGTCGAGCGGCCGCCCCATCATGTCGGCGGCCCGGTAGCCGAAGAGCCTCTCGGCGCCGGGGTTGAAGACGCGGATCCGCGACTCCTCGTCCATCGCGATGATCGCGTCCGGGGCCACCGTCAACATGCCGGCCAAGCCGGCGTCATGGCCTTGCGGCACCGTTGTTGGCGCTTCCCGGATCCGCATCAGTTCGGCGATGAGCTCGGCTTTGCTCATCGCCGCGTAATCCGACTTGGTATCGGTTTGACTGGTCATCGCCCCGCCTTCGGTCCGGGCCTCAGGACGACTCGCCCGGCTGTGCCCGGGTCCTCTGGTCGTCCCTGGCGATGGTATCAAAGCGCCAGAGCCGGTGGTAGGCCTCTTGACGGCCCGGCAATGCAGCACGTTTCTGTTCACGGCTGGCGACGATATGCAGATGCGTCCTATTGTCACCTGGACGCCGTAACCGTTTGCGTTTATCTGCGGTATCGGAGCCTTGTCGTACATGGAACCACCCGTTCTCTTGACTTGTCTGCCGTAGGCGGACGATCCTGGTCAGAAGCTCAAGGAGGGACGATGGTTCGCACCGCCGACCTTGTAGAGTATTCTTCGGATGCGGCGTTCGCGGTCGACGCCGGAATGAGGGTCGTCGGCTGGAATACAGGTGCCGAGACGCTGCTCGGTTACGCCCCTGAAGAGACGATCGGCAAATACTGCGGCGATATCCTGCTTGGAGTCTTTCCCAGCGGCGAGCCGCTGTGCACGACCATGTGCGCGGGCCAGGCGTGTTTTCTGCGCGGCGACAAGTGGGCCGTCGAAACCTGCCGTTTCCGGCACAAGAATGGCGACATGGTCTCCGCCAGCATCAGCACCCTGGTGGTGCCGGCCGGGAAATTGGCGAACAACGACGGTGATGCGGTGGCCGTGGTGTTCCTCCGCGAATCGGGTCCAAAGCCAGTCGAGCAGGCTGCCTCGCACGTTCTGCGTATTTACACACTCGGCCATTTCTGCCTAACCATCGGCGGCAACGGTCTGATCGTCGACCAGTGGAAGCGCCGGCAGGCGGCGACCATATTGAAATGCCTAGTGACGAACCTCGGCCTGCCCGTCCACCGCGAGCGCCTGATCGAATGGCTGTGGCCCGACACCGACGGCGGTCGCGGATGGGAACGGCTGAAGGTGACCGTCAGCTACCTGCGCGGTCAGTTGCGCGCCGAGGGCGTGCCCGAGGATGCGATCCAAACCGTCGACAAGTCTTACTTGCTGCGGCGCGATGCGGTCTGGGTCGATGCCCACGCCTTCGAGCAACGGGTCACCGAAGGCCGTAAACTGGCCAACCAGGGACGCCCGGCGGAGGCATTGGCGTGTTTCGACGATGCGCGGCGGCTCTATCGCGGCGATTACCTGGAAACCGACCTCTATACCGACTGGTGCGCCGAGGAACGCGAACGGCTCCACGAAATCAACCTGGAAATGCTCGCCGGGCTGGCCCAAAGCCACAGTGAGCTGGGTGAATTCCTGGAGGCGTCGCAGGCATGCCGGACGGCGTTGTTCCGCGACCCCTGCCGCGAAAGCTTCCTGCAGTCCCTGCTCGAGAGCCTGGTGAGGCTGGGCCGGCCCGATTGGGCAGAGGCCCAGTTCAAGTCCTGGCGCCGCCGGCTCGGAGAGGATTTCGGTCTCGAACCCACGGCCGAGACATGGCGCGTCTACCGCGAACTGGTCTGTGCGGAAGGGGACGCCTGACCCCTTTCCTTCTTTCCGGCACGCCCGCCCGACATCGCGAATAGCGGCCCCAAATCGCCGACACAACGGGCCACCGGCGTGTCACCGGCGTGTTACCGCCCCGTGCTAGGCAGGGAATCACCAACCATTGAGGTGGTTACCGGCATGTCACCGGGGAGTTACCAATGCGTGTTATCTGGGCAGCAGAATCATCCGTGGCGATGGATGAGGACGGGAATTCGGTGGATTGGGGATGTCGATGCCAGGATGCCGCAGATCGTTCGTAGCACGCATTTGGCTGGAAGGAGAGCCGGAGAGCCAGCCGACCTGGCGTGGCCACATCCGCTACGTCCAGGGCGAGCAGGAGGCCTATTTCGAGAACCTGCGCGAAATGAAGGAATTCCTCGAACGAATCAGCGGCATTCCCTTGCCGTTGCCGGACGCCGATGCCGACGGACGACAATTGAAAAAAGGCCATTAGCGGATACCGGCCTTTAGGAGAGCGTTTCATGGAGACGATGGGGTCACTGGCGACGAATGCGACGGCGGTGCTCGCCGCATTCGTTGCCCTACGACCCGCAGGTCAGATTGGGAGGGATACATTCATGACCGCAAATCACAAAGGGGGGTTGTTGAAGGGGCTGGCGGTGGTCGGCGCGCTGACGATCTCCAGCACTTTCGTAACGTCCGCCGGGCTGTCCCCGTCGCTGGCATCAACGGCACGCCGATGCCGTCCTTCGTTCGCGCTCTCGACGACGATTCGCGCTGGTACCTGGCCAATTTCATCAAGTCGCTGCAGGTCACGCCGACCCAGCACCAGGCGCTGCAGGCCAAAGCCGTCGACGGCGCCCTGCCGACCGCCCCCGACGACCCGGCGTGGGAATCGGCCGAGCCCATGGACCTGCGCTTGGCGGGACAGGTCGTCGCGGCGCCGCGGTGGCAAAACCCGAGCATCGAGCTGGTTACCGTCCAGGCACTCTTCAACGACGAAGAGATCGCCTTCCGCCTGGCCTGGGACGACCCCTTCAGGGACGTGACCCATGACCCGGATGCGGCCTTCGATCCGATCGAGATCGGCCGCGTCGGCGCCTTGAATTCCTATGTCGAGGCGGTCGACATGGTGCCGCGGGCGCTCGAGACCTACCGCGACTCGGTCGCCCTGCAATTCCCGGTCAAGCTGCCGGAGGGGACGAAGAAGCCGCATTTCTACCGCGGCGATTCCTCGAATCCGGTGCATTTGTGGGTGTGGAAGGCCGATCTCGACGCCGAGGGCGACCGCGCGGTAGAGGAAGGCAACGCGCGCGGCTGGAAGCAGCCGATCAAGATCCAGGCCGAGGACAAGCAGCATGTCGCGTCGAGCGCGCAATGGGACCAGGGCCGCTGGACCATCGTCACGAGCCGGCCGCTCAGGACCGACGACAAGAACGACGTCCAGTTCGAGAAAGGTGTGTTCATCCCCATGGCCGCCAACGCCTGGGACGGCTCCAACGGCGAGCACGGGCTGATCATGAGCCTGTCGACCTGGTTCTACGTGTTCCTCGAGGCGTCGACGCCGATCACCGTCTACCTTTACGCGGTACTCGCCTTCGTCGTCGTCGGGGCGCTCGGGATCTGGCTCATGCGCAAGGTGGAGCACGAACAGAAAGAAGAGGAGGAAGCGACATGAGAGCGATAACGCATGCCGCCGTCGCGGCGGCATTCCTGGCCGCGGCAGCCGTGCCGGGGCAGGCCGATGCCGCTGCCGGCGACGAGGTCTTCGCGGCCAAGGGCTGCACCGACTGCCACTACACCGAAGGCCCGGCGCGGGAGAAGACGATCGACGACCAGCTCGCCAAGAAGGGGCCGGAGCTGTTCTACGCCGGCAGCAAGTTCCAGAAGGACTGGCTGGCCGCCTGGCTCGCCGAGCCGGTGCCAATCCGGCCGATGAAGTTCGGCTCGCTGACCGAAGAGAACCCGGGCGGCCATCCCAAGCTCGAAGGCGGGGACGTCGCCGCGGTCACCGACTTCCTGATGGGCCTGACCTCGGCTGACGTTGAGGCCGGCGTCGTCAAGCCGAAGAAGAACCCCAAAGGGCGGCAGATCTTCACCAAGAAGATGCCGTGCAGCGGCTGCCACCAATATACAGCGCGTAAGGCGATCGCCGGCGGGCGCAGCGGTCCCTCGCTGGTTGAGGCTGGCCTGCGCCTTAACCCGGACTGGATACTGGCCTATCTGCGCAAGCCGGACGTGTTCAAGCCGGTGAAGTCGATGCCGGTCTTCGTCGGCATCCTGAGCGACAAGGACATGGCCAATGTCGCCGCCTATATCGCCAGCTTCAAGCCGAAGAAGTAGCAGGGGAAGGAGATCGATGATGAAAACGCTAGGTATTCTCGCGACGGCAGCTACCCTTGCTTTTCTCGCCGGCGGCAGCACCGCGCCGGCGGCTGAGATCGAAAAGGTGTTCCAATTCTATTGTGCCCAGTGCCATGGCCTCGGCGGCAAGGGCGACGGCCCCAACGTGACCAAGGACTTTCCGGTCTCGCCGCGCAACTTCACCAACGCGGCGGAGATGAACAAGCTGACCGACGCCGACCTCAAGAACGTCATCCTTGACGGCGGTCCGGCTGTCAGCAAGTCGCCGATGATGCCGCCTTGGGGCAAGACGTTGACCGCCGAGCAGGTCGACGGCCTGGTTAAGCACGTGCGCGTGCTCTGCAACTGCAAGGGCAAGGAGGGCTAAGAACGAACCCCGGATTCAGAAGACGTAGAAATAGAGGATGAGGACGATGACGATCGCGTTGACGGCCATACCGATGAAGATAACTAGGTCGGCGATGCGCTTTTTTTGCGGCATGGCCGGGACAGTAGGCGATCGCTCCGTCGCTGTCCATCAACGGGGCGCGGGGGATAGGCGATGAACGACATACCCGCCGACGGCGAAAAATATCCATGGGCCGGCCCGGCGCTGTTCATCGTCGTCCTGATCGCCATCGTCTTCTTCTTCTGGTGGCTCTTATAGGGGGGGCCGGAACCATGCTTCTCAAGGGCTATCTGCTCCCCTTCGTCGCCGCGCTCATCCTCTGGGCGGTCCTGTTCCTTCTGCTCGACATGGCGGTAATGAACATGCAGGGCCTGAGCCTGGCCTTCCATCCGTGAACGCCAGCCGAAAGGGGCCCCAGGGATGATTCCGCGTCTGCTTCCACCACTCGCAACCGCCGCCCTGGTCGCGGTTGCCGCCACCGGCGTGCTCGCCTACGAGCCGGCGCCGCATCTGACCGCGGCCGACTACCCGACGGTGGCCGGGATCAACAGCCGGGTGGCGGTGTGGATCGTCGCCCAGATGCATCTGTGGCTTGCCGCCTTCGTCCTGGCGGTGCCGATCTTTGTCTTCATCATCGAGGCGATCGGCATGCGCACCCGCGACCGGCGCTATGACGACATGGCCTACGAGTTCATCAAGATCAGCATCACCGCCTACTCGCTGACCGCCATCATGGGCGGCCTGCTCGTCTTCTGCCTGGTGCTGTTCTATCCCGACCTGTTCGCTTATCTGGCGACGATCTTCAAGGACTCGATGTTCTATTACGCGCTCCTCTTCTTCGTCGAGAGCGCGGCCCTCTATCTCTACTATTACGGATGGCAATGGCTCCAGGGTGGGTTCAGGAAGTGGGTCCACCTGACCATCGGCCTGGTGCTCAATGCCGCCGGCACGACCTTGATGCTGCTCGCCAATTCCTGGCTCACCTTCATGATGAGCCCGGCCGGTGTCGATGCGGCGGGGGTGTTCAGCGGCGACGGCTGGGCCGCCATGCACAACTTCCTGTGGAACCCGATCAACATCCACCGTTTCATCGCCAATATCGCCTATGGCGGCTCGATTGTCGGCGCCTATGCCGCCTTCAAGTTCCTGACCGCGGCCGACGAGCGCGAACGCGCCCATTACGACTGGATGGGCTACAACGCCAACTTCATCGCCATCCTTTCGCTGCTGCCCTTGCCCTTCGCCGGCTATTACCTGGCCGCCGAGATCTATGCCTACAGCCAGCAGATGGGGATTACCCTGATGGGCGGCATCTTCGCCTGGCTGTTCATCATCCAGGCGGTGCTCATCGGCACCTTGTTCCTGTCGGCCAACTACTATCTGTGGTGCGGCATGGGGCGCAGCGACGGTGCCCGACGCTATTACAAGTACATCAAATATATCGCCATTGTCCTGGTCGCCGCGTTCCTGGTCTGGTTCACCCCCCATACCCTGGTCCTGACCAACGCCGAGCTGAAGGCGCTGGGCGGGCCGCACCACAAATATCTCGGGCCGCTCGGCATCATGCCGGCCAAGAACACGGCGGTGAACGTGATGATCCTGTTCACCGCGATCAGCTTCATGATCTATCGCCGTGCCAACAAGGTCGCTGTCGTGCCCTGGGTCAAGGCCGGCAACGCCGCGCAGATCGCGCTCTTTACCGCCGGCATCGTCAACATCATGATCCTCGGCGTCTATTACGGCTATTTCACCAATAACGTCTACAAGATCGCGGCCTCGGTTCCCCAGGTGCTGACAACCCTGGTCGTCATCGTCATCGGCATCGTCCTCGACGGGTTCATGTATAAGGGCGCGCGCGAGGTCGCCCCATTGCGCTGGGGCCGCATCCCCGGCCGTGCCCAATACGCCCTGTTTCTGCTCGCCGTCGCCTTTACCTGGCTGATGGGCCTGATGGGCTATATTCGCTCGGGCATCCGCCAGCACTGGCATGTCGTCGATATCATGCGCGACGCCTCGGTCGACGCCTTCACGCCGACCCTGGGTTACGCCGCCAATGTCGTTTCCGTCGCCGCGATCCTGTTCATGGCGGTCGTCATCTTCGTCTTCTGGCTTAGCCAGCTCGGCGCCACCAGGACGGCGCCGGCCGGCTATTGGAAGGGGTAGGCGGCGATGCGCTCTTTCCTGCTGGTCATCGTCTTCGCGCTGCTGATGATCGCCTTCTTCGCGGCCTATTCCAATTTCGGCATCCCGCAGATCGAACCCGCACCGCCGCCCGTGGATGAGGAGATCGACCTCGAGGCGATGACGATGGATCAGTTCGCCGCCCTCGGCGAGCGTATCTTCGTTGGCAAGGGAACCTGCACGCTTTGCCACAATGCGCTCGGCCGGGCGCCGATGCTCGACAGCGCCGCCGCGGTTGCTGCCGAACGCCTGGCTGATACCCGCTACGCGGGCGAGGCCGATGATGTCGAGGGCTATCTGCTGGAATCGTTGGTCGCGCCCTCGGCCTACGTCGTCGCCGGGTTCGGCAAGAAGGGGACCGACGACCGCGAGAGCCCGATGCCCGACGTATCGGCCGGCTCGATTCGCCTAAACGAGGCCGAGATCACGGCGGTGATCGCCTATCTCCAGGATCTCGGCGGCGCCGAGATCACGGTCGAGATCCCGAGCGGCGCCGAGGAGCCCGCCGAAGAGGAGGTTGCGGCGACGACGGTGGAAGCCGAGCCGCGCGCCGTCATCGACGACCCGCGCGCGCTGATCGCCGAATTTGCCTGCGACGCCTGCCACATGATCGACGGCGAGGGTGGCGACCTCGGCCCCGACCTCACTGGGATTGGCGGGCGGCGCGAGCGGCCCTATCTACGCCGCGCCATCCTCGACCCCGACGCCGACATCGCCGAGGGTTTCGAGGCCGAGATGATGCCCGCCGACATGGGCGAGCAGCTCTACGCCAAGGAACTGGAGGTCCTGGTCGACTTCCTGGGCGGGTTGAAGTGAGGACGCGGTGATGAGAATTCCACGCCTGCTCCAAGCTGTCCTGGTTATGGTCGGGGTCTATCTCGGCTTCATCGTCGGGTTCGATGTCGTCCTCGGTCAGGTCATTCCGTCGAGCCTGCTGACGATGTACATGTTCTTCGTCGCCGCCGGCGTCTTCATGACCTTCACCTACGACGACGAACGGACCCGCGAGTTGGTGGCGCCGATCAAGGCGCTGGTCGAGGACCCGTCGCGGCGCTGGCTGCGCAACCTGGTCTTCACCGTCGTGCCGCTGGCCGCCGGGGCCGCCACCTTCGTACAGATGCAGCCCAGCTTCGACGCGCCGGTGGAGCTGCGCTCGATCCACCCGGCGCCGCCGACGACGGCCAAGATCTTCGGCCGCCGGGTCAACCTGCTGGAAGTCGAGAACCCCTTCCGCACGCTCGAAAAGGACGACCCGGAAGGCTTCGCCGAAATGGTCGTCGAAGGCGCCGAAATCTACATCCGCAATTGCCAGTACTGTCACGGCGACAAGCTCGACGGCAGGGGACCTTACGCCGCCGGCCTCAACCCGACGCCGCTCGATTTCCAGGACGTCGGCACCATCGCCCAGTTGCAGGAGTCCTACCTGTTCTGGCGCATCGCCACCGGCGGGCCCGGCCTGCCCAAGGAAGCCGCGCCGTGGATTTCGTCGATGCCGGTATGGCAGGACTTCCTGACCGAGGACGAGATCTGGAAAGTGATCCTGTTCCTCTACGACTATACCGGCCACCGGCCGCGGTCGTGGGAGCACGGGTGATGGCCGCGCCGACCCGTCTGGGTGGATTTCCGGCGGTGCTCGCCGCCGTGCTGATGGTGGCCGCGCCAGCGGCGGCAACACCGGGCGACGCGGATCGGGGGGAGGAGATCTACGCCGCCCGCTGCCTGCAGTGCCACGGCGAGGACGGCGACGGCCTGAGCCCGGCGGAGGAGCGCCTGAACCCGCCGCCGAGGGACTTCACCAGCGGGGACTACAAGTTCAGGAGCACCGCTTTCGAAGACTTCGTACCCAACGACGACGATCTCATGCGGATGGTCCGCGACGGCATGAACGGGACCGCCATGCCGGGCTGGGGCGACATCCTGTCGGAGCAGGAGATGTGGGACGTGATCGCCTACATCAAGACCTTTGCCGGGCTAGAGGAGGAGCAGCCGAGCGCCCAGGTCGATTATGGGACGATGATCGAATCCTCGCCCGACAGCATCGCCAAGGGCCGCGACCTGTTCCTCGCCAGCGACCGCTGCAGCGAATGCCACGGCCGCGACGGCAAGGGCGACGCGGTCAAGCGGCTGAAGGACGACAACGGCGCGCGGACCTGGCCGCGAAACCTGACCAAGGGCTGGACCTTCCGCACCAGCAACGCGCCCAAAGACATCTTCACCCGCATCTCGGTCGGCATCCCAAGCACCCAAATGCCGTCCTTCGCCGACCCCAAGAGCAAGAAGAAGCTGAGCATCGAGGAGCGCTGGCATGTCGCCAACTACGTCGCCTCGCTGGCCGATTCCGAGCGGGTGGTGCGGGCCGACAACACGGTCATCAAGGCGGCCAAGGTCGATGGCGGCCTGCCGTCATCGCCCGACGATCCGGCCTGGACCGAGGGACCGCCAGCGACTTTCTTCCTGGTGCCGCAGATCGTCGCCGGCGAACGCTTCTTCACCCCGGCCAACGACTCGATTACCGTGCGCGCGCTTTACGACGACACCGCGATCGCGCTGCTCGTCGAGTGGGACGACCGGACCCAGAGCATCCCCGGCGACGCCAAGGCGGAGGCAATCGCGGAGGATGGGATGGGCGAGGACGCGGTCGCCATCCAATTTCCCGTGACCGTTCCGCAGGGCATGGAGAAGCCCTACTTCCTGATGGGTGATGCCACCCGGCCGGTGAACCTGTGGCAATGGAGCAGCGGCACGACGGACACGTCCGAGGGCGTCACCCTGGCCGATGCCCGTGGCATCAACGACCGGCGCGAACGGGACGCCTCCGCCAGCGGGTTGACCGCCACGGGCAGCTACCGGGACGGCACCTGGCGGGTCGCGATGACCCGTCCGCTGACCACCGACGCGATCGGCGACGATCTGCAGTTCTCCGAGGGCCGCTTCATCCCGATCGCGTTCTTCAATTGGGACGGCAGCAATGGTGAGACTGCGACCAAGCACACGATGACCACTTGGTACTGGCTGCTGCTGGCGCCGGCCGCCGGGTCGCGGCCGATCATCGCCGCCATCGTCGTCGCCCTGCTGATCCTGGGCGCCCTAATCCTGTGGGCGCGCGGCGCGGCGAAAAGGAGCGGATCATGAGTGCACCGGGACCGGAGCGGGGCGCCATATTGCGGCTGTTCGGCGTCGTCCTGCTGTTCCTCAGCGCGCTCGACTTCATGCTGTCCTGGCGCGCCGGTCTCGCCGTCGATTCCTTTTACATCTTCCTGTTTGGCGCCGGCGTGCTGTTCTACGCCCTCGGTGCCATCCGCCGCGAAGGCGGACCGCGGCGGCGCCCCGATCACCAACAGAGAAGCCTGTCATGACCTCATCACCCGCGATTTCGGCGGCGGCGGCCGACGACAGTGTCGACACAGCGCCGGTCTCGCTGGCGCGCATTCTGGTCGCCCTCGACGCCTCCGATCACGCCAACCGGGCGCTCGCGGAGGCGGTCCGCCTGACCAAGACAGTGGACGGCGAGATCACCGGCATCCATGCCTATGCGGCGATGCTCCACGACCGCCGCTTCAAGATGATGGAGGGCGGCCTGCCCGAGCGCTACCGCGAGGAAGAGGAGATGGGCTACCAGCGCGAGGTCCACGACGATCTCATTACGCGCGGCCTCGGCATTGTCAGCGACAGCTACCACGACGTCGGTCGGGCGGTCTGCGACGTCGCCGGGGTGGCGTTCCGCCGCCTCAGCCCGGAGGGCAAGAACTACCGCCGGATCGTCGAGGCGGCGCGAAGCGGCGACTTCGACGTCCTCGCCCTCGGCGCGGTCGGCCTCGGCGCCGTGCCGGGCGGCTTCGTCGGGACCGTCTGCGAGCGGGTGGTTCGGCGCTGCCCGATCGACTCCTTGGTTGTCCGCGACCCGGAAAGGGCGATCGGCGACGGGCCGGTCGTCGTCGGCATCGACGGCTCGCCGCAGTCCTACGGCGCGCTGATGACGGCCCTCGACATCGCCGCCCGGGTCGGCGCCGAGGTCCATGCGGTCGCCGCCTACGACCCCTATTACCACTACGTCGCCTTCAACAAGATCGCCGCCGTGCTCAGCGAGGAGGCGGGCAAGGTGTTCCGCTTCAAGGAGCAGGAGGCGCTCCACGAGGAACTGATCGACGACGGCATCGCCAAGATCTACCAGTCGCACCTCGATGTCTCGACGACCATCGCCGTCGGCCTCAACGTCGAGATCACAACCAAGCTGCTCGACGGCAAGCCCTATCGGGCGGTGCGCGATTACGTCGAGACAGTGGGCGCCAGTCTGCTCGTCCTCGGCAAGACCGGGGTCCATGCCGACGATGCACTCGACATCGGCGGCAATGCGGAGAACCTGCTCCGGCTGGCGCCCTGCCATGTCTGGCTGACGCAGACGACCTACACGCCGCCCCTTGATGTCATTGCCGAGGAGACGACGTCGTGGAGCGTCGAGGCCGAGGCCAAGATCAATCGGGCGCCGGAATTCGTCCGCGACATGGCGCGGAAGATGGTCCTACGCCACGCCCAGGCCAAGGGCCATACCTTCATCACCTCGGATATCGTCGATGAAGTGACGGCCCGGATGATGCCGGGGGGGGGCGGCGGCGCGGCCGACCCGGGCCGCACCCTGGATCTGAGCGCGGCGGCAGCGAAGCTGTTGGCGACGGTGCCCGACTCGAGCGTCGCCGATAACATTCGGCTGCGCGCCGTCAAGCGGGCACGCCGCGAGCGCGCGCCCGAGGTCCTGGCCAAGCATGTGCGGCCGTTCCTCGACGCCGCCGACGGCGACGCGCCGACGTGGAGCGCGGCGGCGCTGGCCCGGCTCGCCCGGGTGCCGGAGATCGTGCGCGGAACGGTCAGGGCCGAGATCGAGGACATGGCCCGCGAACGCGAGCTCGGCGAGGTCGCCCTCGACCTCGCCGAGGCGGGCATCGCCGAGATGCGCAAGGCAATGTGCCCGGTGCCGCCGGGCGGCGGATCGGGCACCGAAGAGAAGGCGGAGTGAGGCCCGCCATGACCGACCCGGCGCCCCCCTTCCTGGTTGCTCTCAACCTGACCCGACGGTGCAACCTGCGCTGCGCCCATTGCTACCTCGACGCCGGCACCCGCACCGACGGCGGCAGCGCCGAGCTGAGCACCGACGAGGTCCGCTCGCTGCTCGGCGACATCGCCGCGCTCAGCGACGAGACGATGGTCGTGTTCACCGGCGGCGAGCCGATGTTGCGCCGCGACCTGACCGCGCTCGTCGCCCATGCCGCCGACCTCGGCCTGATGGCGGTGGTCGGCACCAACGGCATGCTACTCGACGACGCGCGCGCCCAGGAGTTGCGCGCGGCCGGGTTGCAGGGCGTCGGGATCAGCGTCGATTCCCTCGACCCCGATCATCACGACGCCTTCCGCGGCCGGCCAGGGTCGTGGGCGCGGGCGATGGCGGCGATCGACGCCTGCCGGCGCAACGGCCTGCGCTTCCAGATCCATTTCTCGGTCAACGACGACAACGCCGACGAGCTCGACGACATGGTCGCGTTCGCCCGCGATTCCGGCGCCTTCGTCCTCAACGTCTTTTTCCTCGTCTGCACTGGACGCGGCCAGGAGGCGACCAACGTCTCCGTCGACACCCACGACCGGGTGCTGCGCCGCATCACCGAGATCGCGCGCGACGAGGAGGGCCTGATGGTGCGCGCCAAATGCGCGCCCCACTTCAAGCGCATGGCCTGGGAGCTCGACCCGACCTGGCCGATAACCGCGGCCCACGGTTACGAGGCCGGCGGCTGTCTGGCCGGGACCCGCTATTGCCGGGTCACGCCGGAAGGCGGGATCACCGCATGTCCTTATATAGAAGAGGAGGTCGGCTCCGTGCGCGAGACCGACTTCGCTGTGATCTGGCGCGACGCGCCTCAGTTTCAGGCCCTGCGCGCGCCGGTCCTGGAGGGCCGCTGTGGGGCCTGCGAATACGCCAAGGTCTGCGGCGGTTGCCGCGCCCGGCCGCTGGCCCGCGACGGCAATCTGATGGGCGAGGACTTCCTTTGCGGCTACCGCCCCGGCGGCGGCGCGGTGATCGAGCCCCTGAACGCGGTCGCCGGCTCGCTGCCGTGGACGCCCGAGGCCGAGGCGTGGCTCGCCCGGGCGCCGCCCTTCGTTCGCCGCTTCGTACGCCAGAAGGCAGAGGACCATGTCCGCGCCAACCACGGCAACGAGGTTACCGGGGAGGTGATGGCGGAACTGGCGCGGCGCCGCTTCGCCGGGGGCTCCTTCCCACCCGCCGCAATGGGCGGAGGGGGCGAGCGATGACGGCAAAGGTGGTCATCATCGGCGGCGGCGTCTCCGGGTTGGCCACCGCCTATGACCTCGAGCGCCGGGGCCACAGTGTGGTCGTCCTCGAACGCCAGCACGCGGCCGGCGGCAACGCCGTCTCCGAGCGCGTCGGCGGGTTCCTGATCGAACACGGGCCGAGCACGATGAACGCCGCCTTGCCCGCCGGCGCCGATTTCTCGGCGGAGCTCGAGCTTGACGGCGCCCGTTGCGACTTCGGCGCGGGCGTGCAGCGGCGTTATCTCGTCGGCCGCGGCAGGCTCCATGGGATCGCCACCGGACCCTTCGGTTTCCTGACCTCCGGCTACCTCTCCGCCGCCGCACGATTGCGCGTGATGGCGGAATTCGCCATTCCGGCCCGACGCGGCGGGCCGGAAGAATCGGTGATGGCCTTCTGCACCCGGCGCTTCGGTGGCGAATTCGCTCGCCGGGTCATCGATCCCCTGGTCGGCGGGCTCTATACCGGACGGGCGGCCGAGCTTTCGGTATCCACGGTGTTCCCGAAGCTGGTCGCGCTCGAACGCGACTACGGATCGATCTCGCGCGCCGTGTTCAGCCGCCGCCGTCAGGGCGGCACCATGCCCGGGAGCCGCCTGTTCTCCTGGCGAGGCGGGATGGCGTCCCTGCCCGACGCACTCGCTGGCCGTCTCGGCGCGGCGGTGCGGACCGGGGTCACGGTGCGGCGGATCATTCCCCGCGGCCGCGAGTTCCGGGTCGAGGCGGGCGCTGCCGGGGCGCTCGACGCCGACGCGGTCGTCATCGCCACCCAGCCCCATGTCGCGGCGCAATTACTGTTCCCCGCGGACCCGGTGGCGGCCAACGCCGCGGGCCGGATCCAGGCGCCACCGCTAGCCGTTGTCTTCCTCGGCTATGCCCGCCGCCAGGTCGACCACCCCCTCGATGGCCTCGGCTTCCTCATCCCCGAAATCGAAGGCCGCGACCTGCTCGGCGCCCAGTTCCCGTCGACCATGTTCCCCGGCCGCGCGCCGGCCGGTCATGTCGCCGTCGTCGGCTATATCGGCGGCGCCCGCGCACCCGACCTGGCGCGGCTGCCGGCCGCCGACCTGATCGCTCTGGCGCGTGCCGAGTTCCGCGATTTGATCGGCGCCCGCGGTGATCCGACCGTCGCCCGCGTCCGCCACTGGCCGGTCGGGATTCCTCAATACCGCCTCGGCCATGGCGCCCTGGTTAAGGACCTAAACGCCGTCTGCCAACGCCGGCCAGGTCTGTTCGTCACCGGAAACTACTTGGCCGGGCCGTCGGTCGCCGCCTGCTTGACGACCGCCCGAGAGACCGCCGCCAACGTCGGCGCCTATCTCGGCGCAACCAGGGATGACGTTCCTGCGGTCGTCCGGCGGAACGCGACCTAGCACGACACAAGGAGAAATTGTGGCCAAAGTGGAAAGCCTGTACCGGACCACGCTGGCGGAGATTCTCGAAAGTGGGCTGGAAAACATCGACGAGATCGAGGCCGTCGTCGCGACGGTGTTGTGGAAGGACGGCTGCGTCACCGCCGGCTGGTCGGCACTGTCAGACAAACCTGAACCGGCCCGCAAAGGGTGCCGGTCCGAGGCGCTCAGGCCGCCAGCAGACGCCATTCGGCCAGCGCAGCGGAGCGGTTCTTCTTGAAAATATCGCGGCGGTTGAGGTGACGGTCGAGATTGAAGTGATTGTGGATCGAGGCGTGAGCGGAGGCAAACTTCTGCAGGGTCTTGATGTCCCGGAACTTGGCCATCGCTCCCTCTCGTCGTCGCATCGGCCGGTGGGAGTTTTCCGCGCGGTCGTTGAGCCACCGACCACAGGTCTGATCGGCAGCAACGCCGATGATCCTCATCGCTGAGCGATATGACAGAAGACGATCCGTCACGATCGACTGGGGTCGACCGTAGCGTTTCATTGCGCGCTTCAGAAACGTAAGCGCAGCCTTGCGATCCCGTCGCTTCGTCGCAAAAACCTCGAGCACTTCGCCTTCCTGATCAACGGCCCGCCACAGGCAGTGGGTCTCGCCATTGATCCGCAGGAAGATTTCGTCGAGGTGCCACCGCCAATGCGAAAAGCACCGATGTCCGACGCGCCGCTTTCTGATCTCGGCGCCAAGTATTGGACCGAATCGGTTCCACCAAAACCGCACCGTCTCGTGACAAACGTCGATACCACGCTCGAACAGCAGGTCTTCGACCTGGCGTAGCGACAACGGATAGCGGATGTACATCATCACCGCGAGGCGGATCACCTGCGGCGACCTGTTGAAATAGCGGAAGGGGTTCTTCATCCGCCCAAGCTACGGACCGCCCGTCCCCGCCTCAAGCAGTCTTACTCTGACACTCCCCTCCCGATCGGCCGTCAGCCCTGCTACGCGGCACTTCGCGGCAGCAAATGGTTTCTTAATCAAGTTCGTGTTCAATACCTGCGGACGTCGAAACGTGGTTGGACGGTAGGCGATGCGACCCGCATTCATCGTGGCATTGGTGCTCGGCTTGACGATTGCTCAGCCGGGCCGTGGCGAGCTCCCTTCGATTGGTGTCCCGACCGATGTGGTGGGGCAAATGGCATGGTTCGCCGAGAAGACAGACCTGCGTCTACCGACCGCGGTCAAGGTCTCGGCCGATCACTCGTTCTGCGGCCAAAGCGGCGCCCGCCGCGGCAAACAGATCGCAGCCTGTTTCGATCCCCAAACCTGGACCATCTATGTCGATCCCTCGCGGTGCAATGGCGCGCCGTTGACCCAGTTTCTATGCGTGTCGGAACGAAGGTTCCATGAGGCGGCCCATGCGGTCTGCGTGTTCAATCCCGGCCGCTGCCGCGGCGACGTCGGTCACGTCGATATCGATTTCTGGACCAAGCTGTATCGCATCGAGCTTCGCGACGCGCTGGAAGAGGCGTGGTGGCGCGAGCTCAAATCCTAATCCGCTAGCCGGACCCCGAAATCTCGGTCCCAGGTTCGACCGGGCCGCGCCGGTGGCTGACAACATGGCCATCCGCCATCCGGTTCCGCTAGTCTAAGCGCCATGTCGCCGGTATTTCATTGCCGCGCCCGCGCGGTCCTCCCGGGTCTTGCTATCGCCGTTGCCACTTGGGCTGGCGCCGCGGCGGCCGAAACCTCCTGTCGCGCGCCCGATCCGGTTTGCGCCGCTCGGTTGGCGGTGTTCGCGGTCACGGCCTTCGATCCGCTCGGTTCGGCGGTTCGCATCGGCGAGGACTTGCTGGTCACCAGCCGCCATGTCGTCGCCGATCGTGAGACCGCCGTGATCACGACGCCCGATGGCGGCATTCTCGAGGGGAAGGTCGTTCCCAGCGCCTATGGCGGAGACTTGGCGCTATTGCGTGCCGATGGCCTCGGTCCCGGGCCCACCCTAGTGCCCGCCGCGCCGGATACCGACAGTTACGTGTTTGCGGTCGGCGCCGATGTGGCGAACCGCAAGGTTCGAGTCTATGCGCCGGGCCGGATCGTGAATTTGCCGGCAAGCGGCTATCCGCTGGCGCGGCTTCATCACGATGCCTACAGCCAGCCGGGAAACAGCGGCGGTGCGCTGGTCGACCGTGACGGGCGGCTGGTGGCGATCGTGGTGTCGGGAGGCGAGGGTCGAAACGAGGCCATTCCGGCGGCCGCGATTGCCGATTTAACGGCATCGACCGGTCCCCAATATGCGGACCACCAGGCCGCGCTGGGCGCCGCCTACCGTGCCTGTTTCGAACTCCTCGACCCGCGGTTGGGCCGCCCCGGGGACCTCGACGATGCGACCGCGGCGGCCATCGCCGATCGCTGTCGGGCTACCGGAAACCGCCAATTCATGGACTTGGCGGGCCAGGTCCTCGGCGTCGGCCGCCGGCTTCAAGCCTCGGTGGCAATACTCGAGCATGCCCTGTCCCTCGACCCACATGCCTTCAACACCCGGCTCAGTCTTCTGGTGTCCTTGCACTTCGCCGGACGCTACGCCGACGAACTGGTCCACATCGATCCCCTGATCGCGGCGGCATCCGACGATGCCCAGGTCCTGCGGTTTGCGATTCAGGCCGGCAAATGGGGCGGCGATCGAGACCTGGCCGAGGCGGCCTATCGTTTGCTCGAAACGCATCACGCCGAGATGGCGCCGGCCGCCCGGCGATTCCTCGACAGCGACGCCCCGCCGCCGCGCCTGACCCCGCAATAAACGCAGGTCGAACCCCGTCATTCGTCGTCGGCGGGATTGGCGATCCAACCGAAGCGCGTCACCGCGGGCCGCTGATAGGGCGACCGATTGGCGCGGGCTAGGATCGCGGCCTTGAGCTCGGGCGCGCGCCAAGACGGGTTTTCGGCCAGCAGCCGCGCCGCGAGGGCGGCGACGCGGGGCACGGCGAAGCTCGACCCCGATGCCTTGCGCCTGGCGCCGCGATGGTCGATGGCCTCGACCTGCTCCGCCGGCACCATGAAATCGACCCGGTCGACGCCCCAGTTGGAGCCGGGCGCCAGCTTTCCGAACGGCGTCGACGATGTCACGACGAGGGCGTTGTCGAGGCCGGCCGCCGCCGGATAGCGCGGCGACCGGGCGAGGTCTTGGCCTTCGTTGCCGGCCGCCATGATAAACAGCATGTGGGGCCGGCTGCCGGCGGCATCGACGAAGGCGGACCACTCCTCGGGGTTCGTGCTGCTCATCGGGACCGTTACGATGAGCGCCCCGGCGCGGTCGGCGGCGGCGATCAAATCGGCCATGCGGTCCATGCGCGGCCGCGGATACCGGAACGGCAGGAGCCTGACGTCCGGCCCCTCGCGCAGCAACACGCTCGCCACCGCGGTGCCGTGATGAAGCGGAAAGAAGGCGCCGCCGCGGCCGTCGATATCGTAGGGACGGTCGTCGTCATCCCAGTAATCGTAGCCGAGGATGCGTCCGGCCGTGTCGCGCGCGAGACGGTCGGCGACGAAGGGGAGGGTGTAGTTGACGCCGCTATCGATCAGCGCAACCGTGACCCCGTCCGGGTCCGGGCCCGGCGGCGGCGGCGGGTTGAGCGGCTCGTCGTAAAGCACCGCTTGCAAGCCGGGATCGAGATGTTCGAGACGAGCGGGCCGGTCGCTGTCGTCATAGACCAGACGACGGCCATCGACATTCGTGCAATCGGCGCTGGCGGCAACCTGCAGCACCGGGCGCATCTTTCCGTCGCTAACCGGTTCGTCGTAGGTGATTGTGAAACGCCGCACCTGCCCGCGGACAAGGCGGCGGTCGACGACGATGCGTCCGCCGCGGTCGATGTCGAGCGCAACGGATTCGCGGCCGAATGCGTGCGGGCTGGGGATGACCGAACCGGCCGTGCTCGGAACCGCGTCCTGGATGGCCGTGGCGACCGCTTCGAGGCCGGCCTCCGGCGCCACGCACATCGCCTCTAGGACATCCCTCATCAAATCCGCGGGCGCGGGGTTGGCGGCCGCGAGGCCGGTACCGGCGGCGGCGACAAACGGCGCCAAACCGGCAACCGTGATTCTATGGATCCAGGATGAAGGTCGCATCGAAGAGTTCGCCGTCGCGAATCAGCGAAACCGTTATGGCCTGTCCCGGCCGATTGAGGTGGAACGCCGATAGGATATCGGATTCGGTGCGGATCTTGCGCCGGTCGATAGCGGTGATGATATCCCCGGACCGGATGCCGGCCCCGGCCGCCGCGCTGTTCTCGCTGACGCCGATGACGCGGACGCCCGAAAATTGTCCGCGCGCCGCCTCATCGAGGGGCGCGACGCGAACCCCCGGACGGCCCCGCACCACTTTCCCGTAGGCGATCAGATCCTGCGCCACGCGATCGAGCAGTCGCGCCGAAACGGCGAAGTTGACCCCGATGTCGGCATCCGACTGGCGGGTGAAAATGGCCGAGAGCATGCCGACCAGGCGACCCTCCATGTCCACCAGGGCGCCCCCGGATGCGCCGGGATTGACCGTCGCGTCGGTCTGAATGAAATCCTCGATGATATTGAAGCCGGTTCCGGCGCGATTGACAGCCGACACGACCCCGCAGGTGACCGAAAGATCGAGGCCGAACTGGTTGGCGATCGCACATACCGGTTCGCCGAGGGCCGGCGGCAGGGCGCGCTCGAAGACCGGTGCATCGAGATCGATCTTGAGCACGGCGATATCCGTCGCCGGGTCGCTGGCAATCGCGGTGGCGGCCAGGACTAGGCCGTTGGATAGCCGCACCTGGATGTCGGTTGCCCGATCGACGACGTGGGCCGCGGTTGCGATATAGCCGCCGGCCTCGATTACGATTCCGCTGCCCTCGGGCGCATCGGCCATCGGGTCGCCGGTGCCGCCCCGCGCGTGCCCCGGCCACAGCGGTAGGACGCTGACCACGCTGTCCAGGCTTTCCGGCGGCAACGCCCACGCCCCAGACGTCGCCGCGGAGATGGCGAAGACCGCCACGGCACGGATCGATAATGCTCGGCGTCGTTTGGACGGGACGGGCGTCTTGCGCCGATCAAGTCTCCGGAATCCCATGGTTCTTCCTTGTGCCGCGCCCGACTCCACGCATAAAGTACATTCATGAAGCGTCAAATCATGAAGTTTCTCGAGGTCTTCGCCAATCCCGGCAAGGAGGACGACCCCGAGCGCGGCGAGGTCGCCAACGCCGCCAATTTGCTTCAGATCGGCGAGTTCCAGGTGCTGCAGCTCGCCTATCGCAAGGCCTACGGCAAGGATCTCGACGATTCACTGACCGACCAGCTTTTCGCGGCCTATATGCTGCATGGGGATGTGCCGTCATGGGCCCTGCGCTACGCCCGGCATATCGTCGATCTCGAGAAACGCGGCATGCTGACCGATCAGGACCCGACCTATCACCGTTACGACAGCGACTACTACAATTACCAACCGGAAGGCGTACGGAAATTCGCGATCGCCGTCGGCGTGCTATTTGTTGTCATCGGCGGCGCCATTCTGGTTGGCCATCTGAGCGGCTACAAGTCGACGTCGATCCTGCCGCCTTACCACAGCGAGGACGAGCTTCGCCCCGCCGCCGCGCCCGAGAAACCCAGGACGCCGGTCCAGGGTTCCTAGAATCCAGGGTGGAACGGTTCCAACGCGATGTTTGAATTCGCCGGCGCACTCGAAACACCGATCAATTACCTGTTCCTGGCGGTAACGGGTTTTATTGCCTGGCGCGGCATTCGATACCGTAACGAAGACGGCGATACCGATACGGTTCAGCTGCTTTTCGGGTCCATCGCCGCGGTCTTCTTTTTCCTGGTTCTGATGCAGGACGTGCTCGGCGTGGTGCGGTTCTACTGAGAACCCGAGAGCAAGATCGTTTCAGATCGAGTCGAACTGAAACGTGAATCTTGCTCTAATTCAATATGTTAGGGTGTGATTCGCGGCTTAATTCGTTGCGACGTGAGCCGATCATACCCTAGCGGGGCGGATTTGACCGATTTCCCCGTTCGCCGGCCCGCATCGGCTAGCGGGCTAGCTCATGCGCGCCGGGCCGCGCAGAAAATCCCTCACCGATCCCGTGAATATCTCCGGCTCCTGCAACGCCATCTGATGGGAGACGCCCTCGATGATCCCGAGCTCGGCGCCGGGGATCGCCGCGGCGATGATGCGCGCGGCGGCGGGCGGCGTTCCCGCATCGTCGGACCCGACGAGGACCAGGGTCGGCGCCGTGACGGTGGCGAGGTGCGGCGTGAGGTGCATGGTGCCGATCGCCGCACAGCAGCCGAGATAGCCGTCGAGCGAAGTGGCGGCAATCATCGCGCATACGGCGTCGGGGACTGCCTTATTGGCGGTCCGAAAATCGGGTGTGAACCAGCGTTCGATCGTGCCCGCGGCCTGGGCTTGCATTCCCTGCTCCCGCGCGGCGTCGATCCGCGCCTGCCAGATCGCGCTTGCCCCATCGGGAAGTTCGGCGAGGGAGCTGCAGATGATCAGACGCGCGAGCCGGTCGGGATGCCGCACGGCGAAGCTCTGGCCGATCATGCCGCCGATCGACAGGCCCACGATATGGCTGCGGCCGATATCGAGAACATCGAGGAGGCCGGCAAGATCGTCCGCCAATTGCTCGATCGAATAGGGGCCGGGAGTGGCCTCGGTGTCGCCGTGGCCACGCAAACTGTAGCGCAGCACCCTGAAATCGGTCTGCAGACCGGCGGCGATTTCGGCCCAAGCATGGTGGCTGGTGGCCAGCGAGTGGACCAGGGTAACGACCGGCGCGCCGGTCGGCCCGTCGATGGCATAGTCGACCTCGATATCGCCGACTCGAGTTCTCATCGAGTGGCCGCCCGCATCCGCTACGGTTTGTACATCCGCTGGCGCTCGTCCTTTTCCGGGAGGCGCAGCAAACGTTGGTCCTCCGGCAGCTTGAGCTGCTCCAGGATGTAAATCGCGCGATCCCGGATCGTCGACGGCTGTGCCTCATAGAGTATCTTGTGGAAGATGTCGGGACCGTCGACCGCCCCTTCGTCGATTTCGAGGGCCTTGATGTAGTGGGCGACGGCGTCCTCGTAGCGGGCCTGGCGATCGTAGAGAATGCCAAGATTGGCATGGGCGGCGGCCAGCGTGCCGGCGCCCGTCGGGTCATCCGGTTCCAGGTTTGCGTTGAGGTAGTTGATCAGATAGGTGAGCTCGGCCTCCGCCTCGGTGTCGCGGCCGGTCTGTACGAAGACGATCGCCCGGCCCATGAGTGCGCCGCGATGATCGGGCTGCTCCTCGAGCGCGAGGTTGAAATCCTCGAGCGCCTCATCCCACTCGCCGACGCCGAGATGGATATCGCCGCGCCGGACCTGAAAGTCGCCCGGGATCGGGTTGAGGTAGCCGTGGATAACCCACGCCGTGAAGGCGACGAATGTCAGGCCCGCCAACAAAATGATGAACCGCCTGAGGACGCGCGGGTTCACGGGCCGGCCTGCAGCATGTAGCCGGTGTAGAAAAATGCGAAAACGAAGCAGAGCAGTGCAGCGGTCACATTGGCGCGGCGCTTCAGGGATTGGCGCCGGGTCTCATCGGAATCGCCCTCGCGGCGCTCGAGACGGCGCACCGATGTCACCCAGATCAACTGGCGGACCGGATAGAACAGTGTCAGCGCCAGAATCGCGGTCCACAGATAACGGCTGTCGGGCGAAAGCAGGTAGTCCATGTTCACTGTGATCGGCGTCGAAGAGGTGCATGCTAATAAAAACGGGGGGAAGGGTGAACCCCTTCCCCCCGCGAAAGTTGGATAAGTAGAGCTGTTAGCTCTGCTGTTCCGGTGCGACGTCGCCGATATCCTCGGCCAACGCCTCGACCTCCTTATCCGGAACCGTCGACATCTCCATCTTGTATGCCAAGAACCACATCATGAAGACGCCGAGCACCCAGAACAGGATCTGCCATGCCCAGATCGACGGTATGCCGAAGGTCCAGCCATCGACGCCGGCATCCGGCGCACCGAAGATGTAGTTGCCGAGCACCGCACCCGGACCGATTCCGAAGAACATCCAGGCCAGAGTGATGACCCACGCCGCCGGGATCAGCTTGCGCTTTTCAGGCGACAGGCTGCCATGTTCGGCGAGGAAGTTGTGGTAGGTCATGCGATGGGCGAGGGCATTGGCATTCTGGGTCGCGGCCGAGATCGGCAGCGCGATAGCCAGATTGACGAGCATGCCCCAACCGGCCGAATGGATGGTCCACGGCCAGCGGCCCCACGGCAGGTCGATGCCGAACCAGCCGGCGATCGTTTGGCCGAAGGTCTCGGTAAAGATGACGGCGATCAGGCCGCCCGCGAGACCCCAGGTCACACCCTGACGGGTGAGCCACGGGAACCAACAAACCGACGCCAAGGACGGCCACATCTGGAACCCGAAGGCGACCGCCAAGCCGCCCAACAGAACCAGGGCATCGGCCGAGAAGGTCGCCACCGCCAACGCCGACAGCACGATGAATGCTACGCCGCCGCGGCCGCACAGCTTCTGCGTCGCGTGCGAAGCGGTCGGATTGAGGTACTTCTTATAGAGGTCGCGGGTCAGCATCGCGCCAGCCGTCGACATATAAGCGGCACCCGTCGACTGCATCGCGGCCAAGGCGCAGACCGCCAATAGCCCAACCAACCAGGGCGCTTGTGTCGCCATCAGGTTCATGTAGTGCGGTACGATCGAATCGGGCTTTGCCGCGATCGTGTCGGGGAGGACGTTGGCGATCGCCAAACCTGCTTCGTTCACCGCCGGGTTGGCGCCGAGGATATTGCCGCCCATGCCCTGGAACGCGGTGAAGAAGAACAGGATGCCGCCGATCACCAGCGACGAGGCCCACACCTGTTGCGGCGCGAACGGACGCGGATCGTTATTGGCGAACGACCACATCGAGAACGCCGGTGCCGACTGAATGCCCATCAATGCGAACATGTAGGTCAGGCACATGATGCCGGTCCACAGACCGCCGACCGGGGTTTCCTTGCCCAAGCCGGCCGTGAACTGAATCACACCGGGGATGGCGAAGTAGGCGTTGTAGTCGCCGCCGCCGTAGCCCTGTGTGGTGCCCCATTTGCCGACATCGGAGGCGCCCAATGCGGCGAGACCCGATTGCAGCGAATCCCAGCCGCCGGCTGCCTGCAACGCAATCACACCGACGACCGCGATACCGAGGGCGAGCAGAACACATTGTGCGGTGTCCACATAAGCCACGGCCCGCAGACCGCCCGATGCGACGTAGACGAGGACGACGATCGACAGGATCCACATACCCCAATCCTTGGGGATCATGCCGTCGGTGAGGACGGTGAACAGGAAGCCCGAGGCACCGAGCTGGACACCCAGATAAGGGATCGAGAACAGCAGGGCCACGAGCACGGTCAGGATGCGGATGGCATTGCCCTGGAAATAATCGGACAGCATCTCGCCCGGCGTGACGTAGCCGTAGCGTTTGCCCAGCATCCACTGCCGTTTCAGGAACAGCACGCCGGTGAAGGGGATGGTGATCGTGTAGAACGATGCATAGGCGTATTGGAACCCGTCGCGAAAGACGAGGCCCGGATGACCCATGAACGTCCATCCCGAGAATGATGTTGCCGTCGCAGCGAGGATGAACACCCACATGTTCAACCGCCGCCCGGCGATG
Source organism: Alphaproteobacteria bacterium (assembly GCA_024244705.1). Lineage (NCBI taxonomy): Bacteria > Pseudomonadati > Pseudomonadota > Alphaproteobacteria > Alphaproteobacteria bacterium. The sequence continues at coordinate 132,455 of JAAEOK010000075.1, read as the reverse complement.
AAATAGTCGCTGGCGGTCTTCGCCATTCGCGCGCTTCTGAGGCCCATCGTGATGCAATAGGCCCAGTAAACGAGGACGAAGATGAAAAGCCAGATAACCTTCGCTTCCATAAGGCATCTCCCTTTCTTTGAAGCCCGATCCTTGTCGCGGGTCCACCTCTTGCCGAGGTCTTGCCTCCAACGGAGGGGCTAAAATCACGTCGTGGTAGGCCGATTTTTTGGTCCAAACGCACACCCGGCGGCGACCTACCACAGGCTGTGTGAACACTTCACCCAAATATCGCCCACGTCAATAATTTATTGGCAATATAATGATTTCAAAGTAAACATATTTACGATACGTGATGTAAATTTGTAAACAATGTAACAGCGCGGGATACGATGGCAGCGAAAGTCCTGATGGGTGGAAAGATCCGCCGATTGCGCCGCGAACGGGCGATGACCCAAGTCGACATGGCCCGAAAACTGGGCATATCGCCGAGCTATCTGAATCTGATCGAACACAACCAGCGACCGCTGACCCTGTCGATTCTTATCAATATCGGCAAGACTTTCGGCGTCGACCTGGAAATATTTTCCGAGGATGAAGAATCTCGTCTGGTCGCCGACCTCACCGAATTGTTCGGTGACCCGTTGTTCCGTGACGTCGATTTTTCCCAATCCGAGCTGCTCGACATGGTCACCGCCGCCCCCGGCCTGTGTCAGGAGGTGTTGGCCCTCTATCGCGCCTTCCGCAAGGCCCGAGAGGATGTGCGATCGTTGACGGAGCGTCTGTCCGACGACACTTTCCTGTCGACCTCGACCCACGAACTGCGCACGTTCCTGACCTCGATCAGATCATTTTCCGAGATTCTTCACGACCACAGCGATATGGAGCCGTCGCAGCGGCAGGCCTTTCTCGGCGTGCTGGTCGACGAAAGCGAGAAACTGGCATCGACCATCGACCGCATGCTCGACTTTGCCGATGCGGCCAGTCGCGAGGGCCAAGAAGGCGCCCTATCGCCGGCCGAAGAGGTGCGCGATTTCATCCAAACACAGGGCAATCATTTTCCCACGCTCGAGGTGGCCGCCGAGAATTTCATCGATTCGTTGGACGCCGAGGGCGGTTCGCGGACCCAGGCTCTGACCGCGGAATTGTCACGCCGGTTCGACGTCAGCATGCGCATTGTTCCGGTAAGCCCGGACGCGCCCGGCCACAGTTTCTATGATCCGGCGCGGCGTCGCCTGCTGCTCTCCGAGGCGTTGTCGATCCCGAGTCGCGACTTTCAGATCGCGCGCCGTATCGCATTGCTGTCGGCGCCGGATCTTCTCGATCCGCTGTTGGACGACAATGACCTGCTCGGTGCCGCTGCCCGCGAACGTGCGCGGCAGGTCCTTGCCGGCAATTTCGCCGCCGCGGCGATGATGCCCTATGAAGCGTTTCTCGAATCGGCGCAAACGCTCCGCTACGACATCGATCTTCTGTCCCGACGATTCGATGCCAGTTTCGAGCAGGTATGCCAGCGTTTGACCGCTTTGCGCCGGCCCGGCGCCGGCGGCGTGCCATTCCATTTCCTCCGCATCGATATTGCCGGCAACGTCTTCAAGCAGTTCAGCGGGTCGGGCCTGCACATCGCGCGGTTCGGCGGCGCTTGTCCGCGGTGGAACGTCCACACCGCGTTCCTGACGCCTGATCGCATCGATACCCAGATCGCGCGTATGCCGGACGGGACGACGTACTTCAATATCGCCCGCGCGCTGCGGCGCCCGCCCGCCCGTACCGGCGATCCGCCGGCTTGGCACGCGATCGGCTTGGGCTGCGAATTGTCCTACGCTCACGAAATTGTTTATGGCGACGGGCTCGACCTCGGCGCCGATGCCACCGCCGTACCGGTCGGCGTCACCTGTCGCCTGTGCGACCGGAGCGATTGTACGGAGCGGGTGTCGCCGGCGATGTTTCCGGAGCCGCGCGAGGCCGCTTCCGACAAGCCGGATTAGCGCTTCCGCTTGTTGCGCTGGCCTGGAATCAAAAGCCCCGCCGGCGGCGGGGCTTGGCAAGATGCGGCGAACCGCGCCTTGGTTGGGATCAGGTTAGCTGGTCAGAATGCCAATCACCACGAGTGCGGTGAGGCCTGCGATCAAAAGCACTACACTCTTGTTATTGTTGATCGTGGCTGCGAGCTGGGTCATTTCGGGTCTCCCTTGTTCAGTGGTCTCACGGCGTGCGCGTCGGAAACCGATTTCGAGCGTAGTGTGAAAATTTCACAATATGTGATAATTGTCAATGTTATTACTTAAGCAATTGTGTTATAACGAAATATACTTTGCAAAATATTCTGCAAATCTGTTAATATTGTAAATTTTCTCAGGTACTGATCCCAGTCCGGTTTGTCGCATCGATGCGTCAAACGGTTGCTCTCGCGGACAGGCGAGCGGTGGTCGATCAGGACCCCGACGCGCCGACGGCCGCCACCAGTGGGCCGTGGCTTGGCCCGTCGTGCGCAACCCCGCCGGTAGACGGGGTCCCATCGAATGGGCCGCGTTCGTTACATGCATGGCAAGCCGCGTACGAAAGGGGTAGAATTCATCCGGTCTGCTGTTCGGGACGATCCCGGCGGCAGGGAGGTGAACCGGCGCAGCGCGCCTCGTTATGGCCAGGACGGGAATGCTGCTGCCCTCGGATGTTGGAGCGTGGCGGATGGTGGAGTCGATCCTTATCGTCGAGGATGAGCCGAACATCGTCCTGTCGCTCGAGTTTCTCATGAAAAAGGCCGGCTATACGGTCACCGTGGCGCGGGACGGCGACGCCGCCCTGGCGGCGCTGGCTGAATCGGCGCCGGACCTGGTCCTGCTCGATGTCATGCTGCCCAAGCGTAACGGGTATCAAGTGTGTGAATCGATCCGGAAAAATCCGGACCTGGCGTCCGTCAAGATCATCATGCTTACCGCCAAGGGGCGCGATGCGGAACGTGACAAGGGGATCGCCCTGGGCGCCGACGAATACATCACCAAACCGTTCTCGACCCGCGAGGTGGTCGACAAGGTCAAGCAGCTCCTCGATGGCGGGGCGAACCGAGACCAATAGGATGCCCCAATGACGCGACGGGGTACCACTCGCGAACGTTCGCTGGCCCTGTTCGCGCTCGGCCTGTTGATATTCAATCCGCCGCTCTTGTCGCTGTTCAGCACGGACGGGTTTATCGGCGATTTTCCGATTCTCTACTTCTACCTGTTTTCCGCCTGGGCGGCGTTCATCGTCCTGCTGTTCCTCAGCGCCGGATGGCGCACCGCTGTCCGCCGGCAGCGTGCCAGGGACGCGCGCGCCGGCGACGATATGGGCCTATAGCCATGCTCGACGGCTGGTTCATCCTTTTCGTTTCTTTTGCCTATTTGTGCCTGCTGTTCGCCATTGCCTATTACGGCGACAAGCGGGCCGACGAGCGGCGTAGCCTCGCCAACAATCCCTATATCTACGCGCTGTCGATCGCCGTCTACTGCACCTCGTGGACGTTCTACGGGAGTGTCGGCCGGGCGGCATCGAGCGGCGTCGATTTCCTGCCCATCTATCTCGGCCCGACGCTGACCTTCGCGCTGTGGTGGTTCGTCCTGGTCAAGATCATCCGGATCACCAAGATCAACCGTATCACCTCGATCGCCGATTTCCTGTCCTCGCGCTACGGCAAGAGTACCCAACTGAGCGGATTGGTAACGGTCATCGCGGTGGTCGGCATCCTGCCTTACATCTCGCTCCAGCTGAAAGCTGTCTCGACCAGTTTCACCGTGCTTCTGAGCTACCCCGAAATCGTCATGCCGAGCGCCTTGGACAGCGTCCCGGTGTTCCAGGATACCGCGCTTCTGGTAGCCTTGGTCCTGGGCGTGTTCGCGATCCTGTTCGGCACCCGTCATATCGACGCCAGCGAACACCATGAAGGCATGGTGGTCGCGGTCGCCTTCGAATCGGTGGTCAAGCTGGTGGCCTTTCTCGCCATCGGCATCTTCGTCACCTTCGGGCTTTACAACGGGTTCGGTGACCTGTTCACCAAGGCCGCCGCCGTTCCGGCCGCCGAACGACTGTTCGTGGTCGGCGGCGGGAGCGATTACGCTCGTTGGGTGACGCTGATCATTTTGTCGATGGCGGCGATCTTGTGTCTGCCCCGGCAGTTTCAGGTCACGGTCGTCGAGAACCTCGACGAATCGCACCTCAAGAAGGCGATCTGGCTGTTTCCGCTCTACTTGCTGGTGATCAATATTTTCGTCCTGCCGATTGCACTGGCCGGCCTGCTGCAATTTCCCGCCGGGATGGTCGATGCCGATACGTTCGTGCTGACCATTCCGATGGCCCATGGCCAGGAGGGGCTGGCGCTGTTCGCTTTCATCGGTGGTCTGTCGGCGGCGACCGGTATGGTCATCGTCGCCACCATCGCGCTCAGCACCATGGTCTGCAACGATCTGGTGATGCCGGTACTGCTGCGCCTCGCCTGGTTGCGGCTGGCGCAAAGGGGCGAGCTCACCGGCCTGCTGCTGGCGATTCGCCGTGGGGCGATCATCGGCATCCTGCTGCTGTCCTACATCTATTTTCGCTATATCGGAGAATCCTACGCCCTCGTCACCATCGGGCTGATCTCGTTCGCCGCCGCGGCCCAGTTCGCGCCGGCGATCATCGGCGGCATTTTTTGGAAGGGGGCGACACGAATGGGGGCGCTGGTCGGCCTCAGCCTTGGCTTCGCGGTTTGGTTCTACACCCTGTTGCTGCCGTCGTTCGCCCTGTCGGGATGGCTGCCGACCGATTTCATCGATCACGGACCGGGCGGGGTCGAACTTCTCAAGCCTTACGAACTGTTCGCGTTGCAGGGGTTCGATAGGCTGTCGCATGCGCTGTTCTGGAGCATGCTGGCCAATATCGGCGGCTATGTCGCGGTGTCGTTATTCAGCCGGCAGAGCGCCATCGAGCGTATTCAGGCGACCCTCTTCGTCGACGTGCTCCGCCAATCGCGGGAGCCGGACGAGGCGCGGTTCTGGCGCGGCACCGCCACCGTCGCCGACCTCTACAACCTGGTAACCCGATTCGTCGGGCGGTCCCAGGCCGACCGCGCTTTCGCCGCCTATGGCCGGCGCCGAAACATCAATCTCAAGCGGCTAAAGGAGGCCGATGCCGATCTCGTCAATTTCGCCGAACGGCTTCTCGCCGGCGCCATCGGGGCGGCCTCGGCCCGGGTCATGGTGTCTTCGGTGACGAAAGGCGACATCGTCAGCATCGACGAGGTCATGGAGATCCTCGACGAGGCCTCCCACGTCATCGAGCATAGCCATCAGCTCGAGCAAAAATCGCGCGAGTTGCAGGCGGCCACCGCCCAATTGCGGGCCGCCAACGAGCGGCTCAAAGAACTCGACCGGCTGAAGGACGATTTCATTGCTACCGTCAGCCACGAATTGCGTACGCCGCTGACATCGGTGCGGTCGTTCGGCGAGATCCTCCACGACAATCCCGATCTCGACGCAGCCGAGCGCCAGGAATACCTCCACATCATCATTACCGAGAGCGAACGGTTGACCCGCCTGATCAATGAAGTGCTGGATCTGGCGAAGATGGAAGCCGGGCGAATGGAATGGCATTTCGCCGATGTCGATCCGCGGGCGGTGGTCGAGGAGGCGGTGGCGATAACCCGCAACCTGTTCAAGGAGAAGTCGATCGCGCTGGACGTGCAAATGCCCGAGGGTATGCGCTCGGTCCATGCCGACCGCGACCGCTTGTTCCAAGTCGTCGTCAACCTGTTGTCGAACGCCGTCAAGTTCTGCGACGGTGCCGGCCCAAAGGTCACTATTTCCGCTCAGGAGCTGCCGGCGGAATTGCGGATCGCGGTTGAGGACAATGGGGTCGGTATTCCTCGCGAGGCCCAGGAAATGATCTTCGAAAAATTCCAGCAGGTTGGCGACACCCTCGGCGACAAACCGTTCGGGACTGGCCTCGGCCTGCCTATTTGCCGTCAAATCGTCCAGCATTTCGGCGGACGCATCTGGGTCGAAAGCCGGCCCGGCCAGGGCAGCCGATTTACGGTCGCGATACCCTACGCCACGGAGGCGGTCCAGGCCGCGCAATAATGACCGCAGCCGCTTTCGACTCGCCGGTATCCATGTTAGACATCGCGAACAGCAGGTCGGGGGGTCGGTTCGGTTGAAAAGCCTGGGCGTACACACGCGGATATTCACCCAAATCGCGCGCGATCATATGGCGCCGCCACCGCCCTTGGTGCCGTGCGAAACGCCGGTGAGCGAGGTCATCGAGCGGATCGTCGATGGCGATGCGACGAGCGCGGTCGTCGTCGACGGCGATGGCGTCGCCGTGGGTATTGTCACCGAGCGCGATGTACTGCAGCGGATCACCTTTCGCGAGTCGCCGGAGACGCCGGTCGAGCGTGTGATGACCAATCCATGCCGGACGATCGGCGCTGACGAGTATCTGTTCCAAGCCATTGCCCAGATGCGGCGGCACGGACTCCGGCACATGCCGGTCGATGACGGCCGCGGCCGCGTGGTCGGCATTCTCCACCTTCATGTGGCCATGGGCATCGCCGCCACCCGAACCGTCGAGCGTATCGACCTGCTCGCCCATGAGGGCAGCATCGAGGGCATGGCCCGCATCAAGCGGGCACAGGTCGAGGTCGCCGACGAGATGATTGTCGACGATGTGCCCAAGCCGGATATCCAGAGCCTGCTGACCCATATCAACCGCGACATCCACCGTCGGGTGATCGATATCTGCCTGCAAGATATGGCCGCCGGCGAGTGGGGCGAGCCGCCGGTCGACTTCGCGGCCATCATCATGGGCTCCGGGGGGCGCGGCGAGAATTATGTCTATCCGGACCAGGACAACGGATTCATTCTCGATGATTATCCGGATTCGGACCACACACGAATCGACGCGTTCTTCGTCGAGTTGGCCGAGCGCATGACGAAAACCCTCGACTCGATCGGCTTTCCGTTCTGCAAGGGCTACGTCATGGCGATCAACCCGTTGTGGCGGAAGACCTTGTCGCAATGGCGCCAGCAGACGACATTATGGGCCAAGCGCCGCGGCATCGTCGCGCTGCGCCTGTCGGGCATATTTTACGATTTTCAGCCGGTCTACGGGAATCGCGCGCTGGCTTCGGCCCTGCGCGAACACATCACCCGTTTGACGCAAAACAGCCCAGTTTATCTCAACGCCATGTTCAAGGACGGTGAGGATCATGGTGTCGCACTCGGATGGTTCGGCCGTTTTATTACCGAGAAGGACGTTGAGGAGCATCGCGGCGAAATCAATCTCAAGCACTCCGGCACCCTGCCGCTGGTCGAGGCGGTCCGGCTGCTGTGCCTGAAAGGGGGCATCGCCGAAACGTCAACCATGCGAAGGCTGACGGCGCTCTATCAATCCGGCTATTTGGACGGTGACGAATTGGACTACCTTCACGGCGCCTTCCGGCAGATCTCCGGATTGCTGCTGCGCCAGCAGGTCGCCGACTTCAAGGCCGGCCGGCCGGTCAACAACTATGTCGCGCCGCAAAGTCTCTCGACGCGCGAGCGCGACCGGTTGATCGACGCATTCAAGGCGATCGCAAATCTGAGGGATCGGGTTCGCACCGATTTCACCGGGGACATATTCTGACGGCGCCGCATTTATGGTCAGAACTCGGCTTGTCGACGCCGCACCTCGACCGCGGTTTCGGAAACACCGATTGCCTCGGCCAGAGTCGTGATGCCCTGCCCTTCGAGCCTGTCGAGCATCTTTAGAAAGACCGCCGCCGTCGCCACCGCGTCGCCGATCGCCGTGTGTCGGCCGGCGATGTCGATGCCGAAGCGCTCGCATATTGCGTCTAGGGTGTGATAGGGCGTCTCGCTGTCGAGAACGACCGACAGCAGCAGCGTATCCAGAACCGGATTGTCGAAGACGACTCCGCACTCGGCCTCCTTCAGCCTCAAGAACTTCATGTCGAACGCGGCGTTGTGGGCGACGAGCACCGAACCGTCGATAAAACCCCGAAACTCCGGCAATACGTCTCGGGCGCTGGGCTTTCCAGCCACCATGGAATCGTCGATGCCGTGGAAGCGTATCGATTGCCGGGGTATCGGTCGTTCCGGATTGACCAGCTTGTCGAACGCCTCCCCGGTTAGGATGCGCTTGTTGACGATGCGGACGCCGGCGATCGAAATAATCTCGTCTCCTTCCGAAGGCTTGAGGCCAGTGGTCTCGGTGTCGAACACCACATAGCTCAGGTCACGAAGATTGCGGTTTAGAAGGTTCGCGTCCGGTGTCCCGCGGTCGAACAGGTCAAAGTCGTAAAATTCCGGACGCGGCGGCAGCGGCACGGCCGCGGTGGCTTCGCCGCGGGTCGCCGCCGGCACCGGCAGACGCAGTGCGGCGGCGTCGCCGCTCTCGGCCTCCTGCCATAGATCGGAGCCATGATGGTCGAGGATGTCGCGCAAGGTCATCTCACCTGGCGCCGATTCGATCGTCTGGTCGAGCCAGCCATCGATCGCGTCAATCGCCACCGGCGGGCCGTCCCAGGATATACGTACCGCCGGCTCATGTTCGCCTTCGGCCGAGATTTCGAATTTCGCGGTGTCGGTAGCCGCGGCCGATCCGCGGACTATATGGGCGAGGGCAAGGACAAGCAGAAACATGTCGCCGTGCAGGCGATGCGGCATTCCGGTTTGGATCAGTTCGATGGTCTTGCCATATTCGAGCCGGCGTGCCAGGGCATCGAAGAGGTCGCCGGAATCGAAATCCTCGCTGGGCCAGGTCGTGACCACGACGGCACGATAATACGACGCCAAATCTTCCACGACATGGGTCAGCCTGACGGTCTCCTCACTAAGCACCCGGTGAAATTGCGCCTTTTCGTCGGCCGATATCTCCGGATGGTTGGCGATCGTTTCCGCCGCCGCTCTCAAGTTGGCGGCCGGTGCGCGCAGCGCTTCGACCATTCGGCGCAGCCCAATGTCGCGTTGGCCCAATTGGGTCAATCGGCCGGCGCCATCGCTCATCGACAGCAGATAACCCACCGGCACCCCATCATGGCCGGTAACCAGCGACATGCGGACCAGCGCCGGTCGCGCCGGATGCCCGACCTCGGCCACGAAGGTCGATGTACCGCCGCCATGAGCGCCGGACCGGTTTTGGCGCGGACCGGTCAGAAATTCGAAGGCATGGACCAACGGTGCCTGCGATACGATATCGGTGACCGTCCGTCCCAGCCCCAGCCGATCGTTCTCGCCGACCAGCCTTTGCGCCGTCGGATTGTAGAGCAGAATCTGATGATCGAGGTTGCATACGATCACCGCGTCGTTGAGATCACGGATGATGCGCTCCAAATAGCTCTTCTGCGCTTCGAGCCGATCGGTTGCGGCGGCCATGGCGCGGACCAAGTCGCGGCGTTCGCCGACCAGCGACTCGGCCATCGCCGAGACCGCCTCGCCGAGCTCGCCCAGCCGCCGGCTGACGTCGAATTCGACCAAATGATCGGCATCCGAATAGACGGCGTGCTGCGTCTGCTGAGCGAGCCGCCGCAGGGGTACGAGCAGCCACTGCCGCAACAACATCCAGCCGACCAACCCGCAGACGACGATCAACACGGCGGCCAGGACTAGATAGGACCAGTACAGGACGCCGGCCGAGCCACCGTCGAAGACCTCACTTTTCTCAAGAAGCCACGCCTCGATCAGGGCAAGGACGATCGCGCCGCCGATTAGGGCCGCGAATACCAGTGCATAAAAACGAGTCAGGGAGCTGCGCATCTGTCCGATCCAGTATACCCCGCCGCCGGCTAACCATACCGCGCAATGACATTCGTATGAAGCGCGGTAGGCGGTCGAGGGGGCCTACACGCGCTTCGAGATGCCCTGGGAACCGTTGCAATTGCGCGTCTGCGTGCGCTAGAAAGCGCGGCCGCCACCGTTGGAGCAATTGGCTATGGCTTCGTACCAGTACATCTATGTCATGAAGGGGTTGGCCAAGACCTATCCCGGCGGCCGTCAGGTATTGCGGGATATTTGGCTGTCGTTCTTCCCGGGCGCCAAGATCGGAGTGCTCGGCCTCAACGGAGCCGGGAAATCGACTTTGCTCCGGATCATGGCTGGTATCGAGACCGAATTTGTCGGTGAGGCGTGGCCTGCCGATGGCGCCAGCGTCGGTTATTTGCCGCAAGAGCCCGAGTTGGACCCGGCCAAGAGCGTGCAGGAGAACGTCCTCGAAGGGTTGGCTCATCTCAAGGCGCTCGTCGACCGCTTCGAGGCCGTCAGTATGCGCTTTGGCGAGGCGCTGGACGACGCCGAGATGGATGCGCTCATCGCCGAACAGGCCGAGCTCCAGGAAAAGATCGACGCGGCGGACGCTTGGGACCTCGACCGCCGGATCGAAATCGCGATGGATGCCCTGCGGTGCCCACCGGGCGGCGCCGACGTGACGACGCTTTCGGGTGGCGAACGGCGCCGCGTCGCGCTTTGCCGCCTGCTTTTGCAGCATCCCGATTTGCTGCTTCTTGACGAACCGACGAACCACCTGGACGCGGAGTCGGTGGCCTGGCTCGAACGGTTTCTCCACGACTATCCGGGGACCGTCGTAGCGGTTACCCATGATCGCTATTTCCTGGATAACGTCGCCGGCTGGATCCTCGAGCTCGACCGCGGTCACGGCATCCCGTGGGAGGGTAACTATTCATCCTGGCTCGACCAGAAACGAACCCGCCTGATCCAGGAAGCAAAGCAGGACAGCGCCCGGCACAAGACCCTGGAACGGGAATTGGAATGGATCAGGCAATCGCCGCGAGCGAGACAGGCAAAGAGCAAAGCGCGCCTCAGCGCTTACGAATCATTGCTCTCCGAATCGCGCTCGGTCGATCGCGACGTCGAATCGGGCCGCATCGTCATTCCACCGGGCCCGCGCCTCGGCGATCTCGTGGTCGAAGCCGACCACCTGCGCAAAGGCTTCGGCGACCGGTTGCTGATCGAGGATCTCAGTTTGCGATTGCCGCCGGGCGGTATCGTTGGCGTTATCGGTCCCAACGGTGCCGGAAAGACGACGTTCTCTCGATTGATCGTCGGCGATGAGCAGCCTGACGGCGGTACGCTTCGTCTCGGAGACACCGTCAAGTTTGGCTACGTCGATCAGTCCCGGGACCGTCTCGATGGCGACCGGACGGTGTGGGAGGAAATCTCCGACGGCATGGCTGAAATCGAGCTCGGCAAGCGCAAGGTCAACAGCCGGGCCTACGTCGGCAGCTTCAATTTTCGCGGCTCGGATCAGCAGAAAAAAGTCGGACAATTGTCGGGAGGCGAGCGCAATCGCGTCCATTTGGCGAAAATCGTCAAGTCCGGCGCCAATCTCTTGCTGCTCGACGAGCCGACCAACGATCTCGATGTCGACACCCTGCGCGGACTGGAAGACGCGCTCCTCGATTTCGCCGGCTCCGCCTTCATCATCAGCCACGACCGCTGGTTTCTCGATCGCATCGCGACGCATATTTTGGCGTTCGAAGGCGATAGCCAGGTGGTCTGGTTCGAAGGCAACTATGCCGACTACGAAGAGGACCGGCGCAAGCGACTTGGCGAGGCCGCCAACCAACCCCATCGCATCAAGTACAAGCCGCTGACGCGGCGCTAGCTATTCGCGCAATTCGTCGTTCTTCCGGCGCAGGACGTCGAGCAGGGCGCGTACGTCACCGCCGTTGCTGCCGATGACCGCGGTAAACTCCTTCTGCTGGGTCAGGGCGAGGCTGATGCCCTTGGACACTACATCGACGATGATCGGATTGCCGCGATACTCGCGAACTCGCCACGTTACCAATGCCGGCTCGCCTCCCGGGGTCGACAAATGCGTTTCCACCCGCACGCCGACTTCCTTGCCGTTGGCGTCCCGGTCGGGCACCACTTCGACAACCTCGAAGATGGGGTCGACATCGAGCGAGAAACGCGCCGAATAGCTCAGCGAGATATACTCGTTGAACACGTCGATGTATTCGTCGATGAATTCCTTGTCGGTATCGCCGTAGTAATTGCCCAGGGTGAATACCGCCAACGCCTTGACCGCAAAACCTTCGCGGAACAGGTCGAGAAATTGTGCTGCCTTCTCCTTGCGCGGAACGCTTACATCGGTGAAGACCGCGATCACCCGCTTGCCGAAACTATCAACGAAGGGTGCCGCGGTTTCCTTCAGCGTGGCATCGGCCGGCCTGCCGAATGCGGCGAACACGACAATGGCGACTATCGCCGCCGAAACGAACGGTGTGGCGTTTTTCATTTTCCTCCCTCAGGCACGCCGTGGCCGGCGTTGTTTTTGTATTGGCACGTGGAAACGGGATTGCAGAGCAATCCCGTTTCAATTCTTGCCACGGCAGGGCCGGGAGGTCCAGCCTGTTGCTGCTAGTCGAGCTCTGAAATCGATGGTGCCGGCAGGTCCTCGGTCGCCGGACGGTCGTTGCGGATGTCGTTGGCCCGCTGCTGGCGATAGAGGCTGCGAATGGCGGCATAGTAGTCGATCGACGTGCGCTCGATCTCATCGAGGACACCGAGTACGGCGACCCGCCTGTTGAGGCCCTCGATCGGCGTCGACGCATAGCCGTAGTAATCGAGTTCGACCGGATTAATTTCCTGTCCGACCCAGAATAGCGGGTTGATGAAGCGGTCGACGACCCGGCCGCTGGCATCGCGGACCGAGGACGGGCCGAGCAAGGGCAGCATCAAATAGGGTCCGTCGGGAACACCCCAAACCGCAAGCGTCTGGCCGAAATCTTCCTCATGCCGTTCGAGGCCCATCTCGCCGGCGGCATCGAAGAAGCCGGCCATGCCGGCGGTCGAATTGACGACGAACCGCATCAGGGTCTCGGCCGCGCGGCCGGATTCGCCCTGCAGTATGTCGTTGGCGAAGGTCACCGGAGAGGCGACGTTGTTGAAGAAATTCTGGGTGCTGTCGCGGATGCCTTCCGGCACGGTGTCGCGATAGGCGATCGCCGCCGGCTTGATGGCGTTGCGATCGAGCCAATTGTTGAAATCGAAGACTTCGCGATTGAGCGGCTCGAGCGGATCGTTGGCCGCTTCGTACTCGGCGCGCTCTTCCGGGTCCTCCGGCGGCGTCGCGCAACCGGCGACAAATCCGACAATGATGGCCGCGCCAAGGAAACGCGAGAGGCTTTTGGTGAGTGTGTGAGTCATCATTCGAACGCAGGATATCCGTTGCCCTAACCAAATGCTTCTTCTTCTAACATCGTTCCCCGGTCGTAACAGTTCCCCTCCGGTGAATGACGTGCCGCATCTTTGCAGATTCGAGCGCCTTTGCCAAACGCTCATGAGTTACCTCAATCGAACCCGCCCAGATACTCCTACTCGCTAGTCTTTTCGCATTCCTTAACGGATTTCGTTAACACAACTTTTTAGAAAAGACCAGTCGCGAGAGGGGTAGTTTTGCGTGTTTGGCCGACACTGTTGCAAAAATGTCTCGGCTGGCCGGGAACGCCGACAACCGCCGGTCCGCGGGTTCTTGGCACATATCGGCGGGGCGGCGAATCGCCGGCTGGAAGCGAGTCCCGAAAAGCTTGACAAAGCAACTAATATAAAAATATCTTTATATTGTTATGGAGATTGATCGCACCTCACCATGGCGATGAGAGCCGGTTTGGATTCCTGGGTCGGCAGCTTGCGCGCGGCGGCCGAACCCACGCGGCTCCGTTTGCTCGTCCTCTGTTCGCGCACCGAACTCACGGTGAGCGAGCTGGTTGAGATTCTCGGGCAGAGCCAGCCGCGCGTCTCCCGCCACCTCCGCTTGCTGTGCGAGGCCGGTCTATTGGTAAAGGCGCGGGAAGGCACCAACGCGTTCTTCCGTGTCGCCACCGACGGGGCGGCGGGTGATCTCGTCGCCTATCTGATAGCCGCTCTCGATGCCGATGACCGGACCCTGGCCGAAGACCTTTCTCGGCTTGGTCTGATACGTACGCGTCGCGCCGAGACGGCCGCGACTTACTTTCGAAAAAACGCCGCCCAGTGGGACAAGATTCGTTCCCTCTATGTCGATGAGGCCGAAGTCGAAGACGCTCTGCTCGACCTCGTCGCCGCGCGCGGGGCTGAAAACCATCTCGATATCGGCACCGGGACCGGCCGCATACTCGAACTCCTCTCGCCCCACGTCGGTCGCGGCACCGGCATCGATCTCTCGCGCGATATGTTGGCCATTGCGCGCATCCGCTTGGAGCCGTCGGAGATGGCTTCGTGCCGCCTGCATTACGGCGACATGTACCGCCTGCCGTGGCCGGACGGCAGCTTCGACCTGGTTACCTTTCATCTCGTCCTGCACTACGCCGAAGACCCGGGTGCGGCGATCGCCGAAGCGGCACGTGTTACCGGCCCCGGCGGCCGGGTGATCGTCGCCGATTTCGCGCCCCACGATCTCGATTTCCTGCGCACCGAACATGCCCATTGCCGTCTTGGCCTGGGCGACGACGAGATCGCCGCTTGGTTTTCGGAGTCGGGGCTGGAACCGATCGCACCGAAAGTCCTTCCCGGCAAGCCGCTGACGGTCAAGATTTGGGCCGCCGATAGAGCTTCCGTCGTCGCTCTGCGTGCCGCCGAAGGAGGCCGGCGGTGAATCTTCGCGCCAAGACAGAAAAGTCGCCAACCGAACCGCCCCAATCGCCGGCGCGGCCGCCCCGGGTATCGTTCGAGTTATTCCCGCCCAAGAACGAGGCCATGGAACTGCAGTTGTGGAAAGCGATCCGGCGCCTCGAACCGCTGGCGCCAAGATTCGTTTCGGTCACCTATGGCGCCGCCGGCAGCACGCGCGAACGGACCCACCGGACGGTGAGCCGGCTGCGTACGGAAACCGGACTCGAACCGGCGGCGCATCTGACCTGCGTCGGCGCCGATTGTGCGGAGATCGACGACGTCGCCGATGCTTACCGGCAAGCCGGTGTGAAACATGTCGTCGCCCTGCGCGGCGATCCACAGGAAGGGGAGGACACGTACAGGCCACATCCCGGCGGTTATGCCTTTGCCTCGGATCTCGTTGCAGGCCTGCGGGCGCGCCACGATTTCGACCTCAGCGTCGCCGCCTATCCCGAATCCCACCCCGAAGCGATGAGCCCGGAAGACGATATCGACAATCTCAAACGCAAGATCGATGCCGGCGCGAATCGTGCCATTACACAATTCTTCTTCGACGCCGATGTCTACTTTCGGTTCGTCGACCGGGCGCGGGCGAAGGGCATTGCGGTGCCGATCGTTCCCGGCATCCTGCCGGTGACAAATTTTGCGCAAATGACCCGGTTCGCCGACATGTGCGGGGCGTCGGTTCCGCCGTGGCTGGCGATGGCCTTCGACGGCCTCGATGACGACCCGGAAACGCGACAGCTCGTGGCCATGTCGACGGCCTTCGATCAATGCCGGCGGTTGCGCGCCGGCGGCGTCGACGAATTTCACTTCTATACCTTGAACCGGGCCGAGCTGACCTATGCGATCTGCCACATGCTGGGCCTCAGGCCGCGGCCGGAATTGGCCAGGGGCGCGGCCTAGGGACGGACGGCGATGGCTCACCTCCTCGATTACTTGCGCGATCGCGTGTTGCTGCTCGACGGCGCCATCGGTTCCGAGGTGCAGGACCGCGACCTCGACGTGGACCGCGATTATCTCGGTCATGAGAACTGCACGGAGATTCTAACCAAGAGCCGGCCCGATCTGGTGCGCGATATCCATCTCGCCTACCTCGAAGCCGGTGCCGACGCGGTCGAGACCAATACCTTCGGCGGCTCGCCGACTACGCTCGGCGAATTCGGCCTCGCCGAGGACGCCTTCGCGCTCAACCAACGGGCCGCCGAACTGGCGCGGGAGGCGATCGCGGAATGCGCCCGCGACGGCCGCGAGAGGTTTGTTTTCGGCGCCATAGGGCCGGGCACCAAGCTGCCCAGCCTCGGCCACATTTCCTATCGCGAGGTCGAGGAGGCGATCGCTATCCAGGCGTCCGGGTTGATCGCCGGCGCCGTCGACGCCCTGCTCATCGAGACCTGCCAGGATACGCTGCAGGTCAAGGCCGCCGTCAATGGCGCGAAACGCGCGCGCGAAGCCGCCGGCGTCGATATCCCGCTCCTGGTGCAGGTCACCGTCGAGATGACCGGGACGCTTCTCGTCGGCGCCGACATCGCGGCGGCGGCGACGGTGGTCGATGCGCTCGACGTTCCGGTCATCGGGCTCAATTGCGCGACCGGCCCGCAGGAGATGGCCGAACACGTCAAATGGCTGGGCGAAAATTGGCCGGGGCCGATCTCGATCCTACCCAATGCCGGGTTGCCGGAACTGGTCGATGGTCAGGCGCGCTATCCGTTGAGCGCCGACGGCTTGGCCCAATGGCAGGAACGCTTCGTCGAGGAAGACGGCGTCGCCATCATCGGCGGCTGTTGCGGGACCGGTCCGGCGCATATCGCAGCGCTTGATGCCATGTTGCGGCGCCGGGCTAAGGACGGGACCCGACCACGACCCGTGCGGCGCAACAGTGTTTGGGTGTCGTCGCTGGCTTCGCTTTATGCCGCCGTGCCGCTGCGCCAGGAGAATGCCTATCTGTCGATCGGCGAGCGTTGCAACGCGAATGGCAGCCGGAAGTTCCGCGAACTGCAGGCCTCGGGCGACTGGGACGGCTGCGTCGAAATGGGCCGCGAGCAGGTGCGCGAAGGGTCGCATGCGCTCGACTTGTGCACCGCGTTCGTCGGTCGCGATGAGAACGCGGAGATGAAGGAAGTGGTGACGCGGATGCGTGGCAGCGTCAAGGCGCCGCTGGTCATCGACAGCACCGAGTTCGAAGTGCTCGAGAAGGCCTTCGAGCTCTATGGCGGAAAGCCGGTGCTCAACTCGATCAATTTCGAGGACGGAGAGGCGGCGGCGAGCGAGCGTCTGATCCTGGCCCGACGTTTCGGGGCCGCGGTGATCGCGCTGACCATCGACGAGACCGGCATGGCCAAGACCGCGGCGGCCAAGGTCGAGGTCGCGAAACGGCTCTACGATTTCGCCTGCGGCCGGTTCGGTCTGCCGCCGTCGGACCTGCTGATCGATCCGCTGACCTTCACCATATGCACCGGCAACGAGGACGATCGGCGGCTCGGACTGGAGACCCTGGAGGCGATCGAGCGAATCGGCAGCGAGTTGCCCGAATGCCAGATCATCCTCGGCCTGTCGAATATTTCATTCGGCATCAATCCGGCGGCCCGCGAGGTCCTCAACTCGGTGTTTCTCGATCACGCGTTGCGCCGCGGCATGACCGGCGCGATCGTTCATTTCAGCAAGATCATGCCGCTCCACAAGATCGCGGAAGAGGAAGCCAAGATCGCCGAGGACCTGATCTACGATCGGAGCGGTCCCGGCTACGACCCGTTGCAGGCGTTCATGGGCCTGTTCCAGGATCGCAAGGCCCAGGCCAAGGTGGCCAAACAGCGTGCCGAGAAGATCGAGGACCGGCTCAAGGACCGTATCATCGACGGCGACAAGCAAGGCCTCGAGGCCGAGCTCGACGACGCGATGAAGCAATATCCGCCGCTCGATATCATCAACACCTTCCTGCTCGATGGCATGAAGGTCGTCGGCGACTTATTCGGCTCGGGCCAAAAGCAATTGCCCTTCGTTCTGCAGTCGGCGGAAACGATGAAGCGGGCGGTGTCCCATCTCGAGCCGTTCATGGATCGTGTCGAGGGTCAGCACAAGGGCACGGTCGTGTTGGCGACGGTCAAGGGCGACGTTCACGACATTGGCAAGAACCTGGTCGACATCATCCTCACCAACAATGGCTACAATGTTGTCAACCTGGGGATAAAGCAGCCGATCGCAAATATCCTCGAGGCGGCACGCGAACACGACGCCGACGCCATCGGTATGTCGGGACTGCTCGTCAAGTCGACGGTCGTCATGCGCCAAAACCTGGCCGAAATGAGTCGCCAGGAATTGGATATTCCGGTGCTGCTGGGCGGTGCCGCGCTCACCCGCCGCTATGTCGAAGAGGATTGCCGGTCGTCCTACGATTGTGGCCGCGTGGCCTATGCGCGTGACGCGTTCGATGGGCTCAAGCTGTGCGATGCGATCAAAGCCGGCGGCTTCGACGATCACCTGAACGCGGCGGCCGAACGCCGCAAGAAGCGCCCGGTCAACACCAAGCGAAAGCTCGGCGCTCCCGGCGAGAGTCGCCCGCTGCGTCCGGTCGATAGCGAGGAGATTCGGCTGCGGCGGGCCGAGCTGCGGGCCGAATACGAGGCCCCGACACCACCGTTCTGGGGCGCGAAGATCATTGAGAGCGTAAATCCGCAGGCCTTACTGCCCTACCTCAACGAACGCATGCTCTATCAATTCCATTGGGGGTATCAGAAGAACGGCCGCGAGTTGGGCGAATATATGGATTGGGCGCGGAATGAATTGCGACCGATCATGCGGCGCGTCCTCGACCAGTGCACCGACGAAGACGCGATCCAGCCGCGTGCCGCCTATGGCTACTGGAAGGCCGCCGCCGACGGCGACGATCTTGTGCTGTTCGACGCCGACGGCGACACCGAACGCGCGCGTTTTTCGCTGCCGCGTCAGGCCCGCGAAGGCGGCCTGTGCATTGCCGATTTCTTTCGCGAGGCGGATTCGGGCGAGCGCGACGTGATCGCCTTGCAGGTCGTGACCATCGGACAGAAGGCTTCCGATGTGGCGCGGCAATGGTTCGCCGACGATCGCTATCAGGATTACCTTTACTTGCACGGTCTGGGTGTCGAGCTCGCCGAGGCGATGGCTGAATATGTTCACAAGACGGTCCGGTCGGAACTCGGCTTCGGTGCCGACGACGCGCGCGACATCGACAAGCTGTTGCAGCAGAACTATCGCGGTTCGCGCTATTCCTTTGGCTATCCGGCATGCCCGAATTTGCACGATCAGCGCCAATTGCTGACGCTTCTCGATGCCGGTCAGATCGGCGTTGACCTGTCCGACGAGGACCAACTCCATCCCGAGCAATCGACTTCGGCGATCGTGGTCAGCCATCCCCAGGCAAAATATTTTTCAGTATAAGTCGGCGGCGACAGCGGCCGATTGGGGGCCAAGTTGGACACTGGCCCAAAATTTGGAATCGGAGTATCACCGTCCAAGGCCGTCAGATTTTTCTCGAGGATCCCGTGAAACTATTGCTCGCGACCGTGTTTGCGATAATGCTTGGGCTCGGTGCCGCCCGGGCCGACCAGGATGCCGACTTCAGCGCCGCCGTCGGGCTGGCCGAACAGGGCAAATACGCCGAAGCGGCATCGCGGCTACGCATCCTCGCCCAGCAAGGCCACGCGGGCGCGCAGTATAATCTCGGCTTCTTCTATGATTTGGGCCTCGGTACGGAGCAGGATTACTACGCCGCTTTCAATTGGTATAGCCTTGCCGCCGCCCAAGGTCTGCCGGAAGCCGAGTACAATATCGGCGTCATGCACTATCTCGGCCGCGGCGTCGACAAGGATGTCGCCCAGGCGGCGGAATGGTATCGCCGCGCGGCGGAAAACGGTCTTCCGCAGGCCCAGACCAATCTCGCCGTATTCTACGAGTCCGGCCAAGGCGTCGAACAGGATTACGAGAAGGCGCTCGAGTGGTACGGAAAGGCGGCCGACCAAGGCTCCGAGAAGGCCATGTTCAATCTCGGATTTTTATATGTGAAGGGGCTGGGCGTGCGGCGCGATCTGGTGACCGCCTACAAATGGTTTACGCTTGCCGCGATGGGCGGGCATGAACAGGCGACCAAGAACCGCATTTTAACCGGTCAGGCCATGAGCGACGACGAATTGGGGGTTGGCAACGCCGATGTCCGGGCCTTCATCGAAACTCACCCCGGGTTCGAAAAGCGAATTCGCCCCTGAGGGACCCGGCGATCGTCGGCCCGGCGATCATTCTCGATTTGAAAAACGTCGATCCGCGCGCTCGCAGAGCCATCGATAAAGTGGCCCCAGAAGCGCGGGCAGCACGTAGATCGGAATCTGTCCAACGGCGAAGAACAGCAACATGTCGTACTCGGTCGATCCCGCCAGGGCGGCCAGTATGAGCGCCATGTTGCGATTTCCATTGATCAGGCCGACGGTCAGCGCTTGGCGTGCGCCGAGGGCGGCGAACACGCAGGCGCCGACGGCCTGAAGACCGAGATTGGCGATGAACGCGGAGCCAATCATGGCGAATACGAAAGCCGGGCGCGCAAGAAGAGTCGCGGTGACGCCGTCCATGATGGCGATGGCGAAGACGACCATGAACACGACCAGCAAAGCGTCGACCCCGCGACCGACCGGCTCTCGGCGTGCGGCGGGGACCGCCACCCGAAGCGTGGTCGCGACGGCGACCGCACCGCCGGCGAGAAGCACGAGCCGCAGCATGAGCTCCAAGCTGCCAATATCGATCTCGAGGCCAAGCAGGTTGAGCGCCATGATTGGAATCGTAATCGGCACGATAAGCGTTCCGACGAAGACCGCGACCGCGGCCAACGGGACGTCGAGGCGCAGGAGCTGAGCGAAGGGCATCGACGAGATAATCGGCGGCGCCGACGCCATCAGCACCAATGCCGAGGCGAGCGCCGGGGACACGCCGAGTGCGTCGACGACCAGCCACATGGCGATCGGCATTATGCCAAGCAGCCAAACAGCGACGACCGCGATCAGTATGGGCCTCTGAACATGGCCGGCGACCGCACCCCAGTCGAGTCGATAGAAGGCGGCACAGAGAAGGACGAACACGCTGGGCACGAGTAGGGGGCGCATGGCGGCAGCCAGCGGCGGCAGCATAAGCCCGACAAAGACACCGGTCGCGAGGACCGTTGTCGCGTGACGGGCAAGGAGTATCAGAAAGCGGTCGATCATCATTCCTGCCAGCGGGATCCGGCAATGACGCTATCCGCTTTCGAACGCGCCGCCAATGGCGTGCCTCGATTCCCTGTCGGATCGGCAGGCCGACGACACTTCGAAATGGGTATGGACCGGGGCAGTTGCGATTCGGCGGCGATGCGTGAATCGGGCATCGTATGGGGTGTGGAAACGCTCGATTCGTTCCTCGCTTCGCCACGCGAATTCGTGCCCGGCACCAAGATGACGTATGACGGCATCGACGATCCGATCGAGCGCGCCGACTTGATCGCCTATCTCAAAGAGGCAACCAAAACTTCGATCGATGTCGCGGATTAGCTGGTCTGGTGGCTCTCCGGACCGCGGAACCAGAATGGTTTGATCCGTCCAACCAAGGCATTATGGTGAGGCGCGATGACATTCGCCGCGCCCATTGACAGCCATCGCGAAACCGTTCGACCGGAATGGATCGACTACAACGGTCACATGAACGTCGCCTATTACGTCATGGTCTTCGACCATGCGACCGATGTTCTGTTCGATACCATTGGTACCGGTGAGGACTATCGGACGCGGACGAACCGGTCTTTATTTGCCCTTGAAATGCATATCGGCTACCAGCGTGAGGTGCGCGAAGGCGATCCCTTGCGGGTGACGACGCAATTGCTGGGTCACGACGCCAAGCGCCTGCACTACATTCACACCATGTACCACGCGGTTAGCGGGTTTCAGGCGGCGACCCGCGAACACCTGTCGCTCCACGTCGACCTTGACCGAAAGCGGTCCAGCGCGATGCCGACGGAGGTTCAACGGCGGCTCGTTGCGCTGACCGAGGCGCATAAGGATCTGCCGATCCCGGCCGAGGTCGGCAGCGTGATCGGCATACGACCGTGACCCCAAAGGGTGCGAGGGGGACACGATTTGGCGCCATTAGGCGCGGCGATCAAACGCCATAACGAGGGGATCTCCGGGACGCGGCGGCCATGGTGAAAGAAGGCTTTCAAATCCGCAAGGCGCGACGCAATGTTTTGGCCCGGTTGCTGCGGTTGGGTCGCCACGACGACACCCGCCTTCTGATCCTGGCGGTCGTAGTCGGGGTCGTGTCCTCGTACGCCGCGATCCTGTTCTGGGAACTGTTCGACGCGATCCGCGAGCTGACGTTCGGGACGCCTTCGGAAATCGCGCTGGTCGATTCCACGACGACCCCGTGGTGGTTGATACTCTTGGTACCTTCCGTCGGCGGTCTTTGCATCGGCCTTTTCGTTTATTACCTGCTTCCGGACCGACGGCCCCACGCGCTCGCCGATGTGATCGAGGCGGTGGCGACCCGCGATGGGCGGCTGTCCCTGCGCGCCGGCCTGGGCGCCGCCATCGTCAGCGCCGCATCGATCGGGGTCGGCGCTTCGGTCGGCCGCGAGGGCCCCATCGTGCATCTGTGCGCGACGATCGGCTCGTGGATATCGGCCCGGCTCAAGCTCAACGCGACGATGTTGCAAACCCTGCTCGGATGTGGCACCGCCGCCGGTGTCGCGGCGTCGTTCAACGCCCCCATCGCCGGCGCCTTTTTCGCCTTGGAAGTCGTGCTCGGCCACTATGCCCTGCGTTCGTTCGCGCCTGTCGTCATCGCCTCGGTGACCGGGACACTGATCTACCGGCTGCATCTGGGCAACCAACCGGCCTTCGTGAAACCGGAATACATTGTTGCCTCGTTATGGGAGTTCCCCGCCTTTGCCCTGCTCGGGGTGGTCAGCGCCGGGGTCGCCCTGGTCTTCATGTGGAGCCTCATGACAGCGCAGAACATCACCGAAAAAATCCCCGTTCCGCCATGGCTGCGCCCGGCGATAGCCGGTCTGTTGGTCGGGCTGATCGCGCTGGCATTCCCACAAATTCTCGGGGTCGGGTATTCCTCGACCAATGCGGCGCTCAACCAGCTGCTGCCGTTGTGGCTGTTGCTGGCGCTGATCCCGGCCAAGATCATTGCCACCGCGGCGTCGTTGGGCGGAGGCTTCGGTGGCGGGGTGTTCAGCCCCGCGCTGTTCATCGGGGCGATGACCGGCGGCGCCTTCGGTTTTCTCGCCAGCGGTCTGTTTCCCCACCTGTCGTCGGGGCATGGCGCCTATGCATTGATCGGCATGGGGGCGGTCGCGGCGGCGGTCCTCAATGCGCCGATGTCGACGATCTTGATCGTGTTCGAATTGACCGGCGACTACGCCGCGACGATCGCAGTCATGGTTGCGGTCGTCATCGCTTCGGTCATCACGCACCAGGTTATTGGCGGGTCGTTCTTCGATTGGCAATTGCGCCGTCGTGGCATCGATGTCACCGGCAGCAGACACACGCGTCTTCTTCGCCACTATCGCGTTGACGATGTGATGGATGTGGATTTCGCCGCCATTTCTCCCGACGCCGGGGTCAAGGAGGTGCGCCGCCTGCTTCAAAAGGCGCCCCATGGCGAGCTCTTCGTCGTTGACGAGGCCGAGACCCTGATCGGCACGATCACTTTCCAGGATCTGCGAGAGGCGGCCTTCGACACCGGGTTGGACGACACCATCAAGGCGGGCGATCTCGCCGACCTCCATCCGAAGGTGTTGATCGTTTCGGACGACCTCGGCCGGGCCCTGCAAATCTTCGAGAATCAAGACGATCCCCACATCCCGGTCGTCGATTCCAAACAGAGCATGAAATTTCTTGGATTGGTCCACGAACGCGATGTCATCCTTCGTCTCAATCGCGCGATCGCCGGCAACGATTTATCGTCGCACGCCCACGGCGCCCGCTAACACCGGGCTAATAGGAGGAGCGTAGCCGCAAATAGGTGTACCGATCACGCGAGCCGATGGTGACGTCGTGAAGCGCAACGCCGCGGAGGACGGTGAGGGGCACGTCGACACCTGCCTCGCCCAGCGCCCACACCGCCAGATAGAAATCCGCCAGGGTCGGCACCGCCACCTCACCGACACGCAGAATGATGTCATCGGCCTCGATCCCGGCCTCGGCCGCCGGTCCGGCGCCGGCAACCCTGACGACGAAAAGATGGCCGCGATCCTCCTCGGCAAATATGCCGAGCCATGGCTTCGGCGGCGACGCCGACCGCCCCTGGGTCAGCAAGTCGGCGAGCACCGGTTTGAGCGCGTCAACGGGCACGAACATATTGCCGGGGGCGCCATCGTCGCCGCCGTAGACGTCGCCGACAAAAAGCGAACCGATGCCGCGCAAGGTGCCGTCGGCGCCGATCAGCGCCGCGCCGCCATATTCGCGATGCGGCGGCAACGTGAAAATGGCATCTTCCAGCAGGTACTCCCAATATCCGGCGAAGCGGCGTCGCTCCGCGACGATTACGCCTTGCGCGGATGGCGCCGCACCACGGCTGAGGACGAGCGCGTGTTCGTCGATGCGCAGATCGTCGGAGCGCCCGAGCCGGATCGGCTTCGCATCCAGCGGCTGCAGAGCGCGGAGCAGGCCGAACCCGGTGTCATAATCGTAGGCGATGATGTCGGCGGCGACGGTGTTGCCGCCGGCGGTGGTGAGCGCGACCTGGTCTGCCTCCAGAATGAGATAGCCGATGGTCAGCACCAAGCCATTGTCGTCAATGACCACGCCGCTGCCGGCTCGTTCGGTGCCGAGCGTTCCCGCGGTCCGGGCATCGCTGGGAATGGTCGCCTCGATGCCGACCACGGCATCGAAGATTTCGGCCAGGTCTTGGGCTTTGGCCGCTGGTGCCGCGGCGCAGCACAGGCAAAGCACGAACAGGGCGATCCGTTGCCGGCGGAAAACGACCATATCTCATCTCCCTTCCTTGCCATAATGATGGTCCTGTTGGGGGGCGATTTCCAGCCCCTGTATTTGAGCGTCGAACGCCGCGCGGCGCTGCGATATAGTCGGGCCGCCATGGTTGAGTCCTTCGAATTTGACGATGAAATAGCAACGCCCGAGCACTCCCGCGGCGCGGTTGCGCCGCCGCCCACCTACCTCGAGGGTCTCAACGAATCGCAGCGCGAGGCCGTCGCGGCCACCGAAGGCCCGGTTCTGGTTCTGGCCGGTGCCGGGACCGGTAAGACAAGGGCGCTGACCACCCGCTTGGTCCACATCCTTGCCACCGGTCGCGCCCGTCCCCATGAAATCCTGGCCGTCACCTTCACCAACAAGGCGGCGCGGGAGATGAAAGCACGGGTCGACGCCCTGATTGGATATCCGGCCGAGTCCTTGTGGCTCAACACGTTCCATTCGCTGTGTGTCCGCATTCTGCGGCGCCATGCGGAACTGGTGGGTTTGCGCTCGAATTTCACCATCCTCGACACCGACGATCAGATCCGCCTGCTCAAGCAGGTGATGGCGGCCGAGGACATCGATACCAAGCGGTGGCCGCCGCGAACCCTGCTCGCCATCATCGATCGCTGGAAGGACCGTGGTCTCGCGCCGGGGGACGTGCCGGAGGGCCAGCGGACGGACTTCGCCGACGGACGCGTGCTCGCGCTCTACGCCATTTACCAGGAGCGCCTGACGACCCTCAACGCGACCGATTTCGGCGACCTAATTCTCCATTGCCTGAAAATTTTCACCGGCCACCCCGATGTCCTCGCGAGCTATCAGGAGAGGTTCAAATACCTTCTCGTCGACGAATACCAGGACACTAACGTCGCCCAGTATCTGTGGCTCCGCCTGCTCGCCCAGAAGCGGCGCAACATTTGCTGTGTCGGCGACGACGACCAATCGATCTATGGCTGGCGCGGGGCGGAGATCGGCAACATTCTGAAATTCGAAAGCGATTTCCCGGGCGCGCGGATCATCCGCCTCGAGCGCAATTACCGCTCGACCGGCCATATCCTGGCCGCCGCCTCGGGCCTGATCGCCTGCAACGACGGCCGCCTCGGCAAGACTCTGTGGACCGAGGGCGAGGAAGGCGAGAAGGTGGTCGTCCATGGGGTCTGGGACGGCGAGGAGGAGGCGCGACAGGTCGGCGACCTGGTCGAGGACCTACAGCGCAAGGGTCACCCGCTCGACGATATGGCCATCCTGGTGCGGGCCAGCTTTCAGACCCGGGAATTCGAGGAACGCTTCATCACCTTGGGACTGCCCTACCGCGTCATCGGTGGGCCAAGGTTCTACGAACGGCGCGAGATCCGCGACGCCATGGCCTATTTGCGGATCATCAATCAGCCCGACGACGACCTCGCCTTCGAGCGAATCGTCAACGTCCCCCGTCGCGGAATCGGAAATGCCACCCTGCAGGCGGTTCATCATCTGGCGCGCATCCAGGGAATGCCGTTGCTGATGGCGGCAGCGCGATTGATCGAAACCGACGAACTCAAGCCCCAGGCGCGCCGCGCGCTCGGCGGCCTGATCGAGGATTTCGCGCGCTGGCGAAGCCTGATCGAGACAATGCCGCATCCGGAGTTGGCGGAAACCGTGCTCGACGAATCGGGGTACACCGAAATGTGGCAGCGCGACAAGGCGCCGGACGCGCCGGGCCGCCTCGAAAATCTCAAGGAGTTGATCGTCGCGACAGCCGATTTCGAGAATTTGCAAGGCTTTCTCGAGCATGTCAGCCTAGTCATGGAGAACACCGAGGCCGCTCAGGGCGACATGATCAATCTGATGACGCTCCATAGCGCGAAGGGATTGGAGTTCGAAACCGTCTTCCTGCCCGGCTGGGAGGAGGGGTTGTTTCCTCACCAGCGTGCGCTCGACGAGGGCGGCATCGCGTCGTTGGAGGAGGAACGCCGGCTAGCCTATGTCGGGCTGACGCGGGCCCGGCGCCGGGTGCGGATTTTCCATGCCGCCAACCGGCGGATACACAATCTCTGGCAAAGCGCGATCCCGTCCCGCTTCGTCGACGAGCTGCCCGCCGACCATGTCGAAAGTGACACCCAAATCGTCGGATTCGAGAGCAATCCGTATGGCGGGCTGAGCGAGGCCGTTCCCCGCACCGGCTTTGGCGGCCGGTCGCGCCGTTCGCGCCGCGACGGGGTGGTCGCCGACGATGGCACCGACATCCTGCCGTCCACCGCCGACAGGGATTTCGCTATCGGCGCGCGGGTATTTCACCGCAAGTTTGGCTATGGCACCGTCACCTCGGTCGATGGCGACAAGCTGGGGATCGATTTCGACCATACCGGCGAAAAGAAGGTCATCGACAGTTTCGTCCAGCCGGCCTGAGCGGTGTGAACATCGAATTGCACCGGCTCGTCGTCGACGTCTCCGAGGCCCAGGCGAACGAATTGGCCGACCTTCTGGACGCGGCCGGGCCGTCGCCGGTTTCCTATTACGATTGCGGCGGCCTGTGGCGGGTCGAAATCCTGTGCCACGGTCTCCCGACAGCGCGCGACACGGCCGAATTCGAGCGGCTGGCGCGCGCCGCGGGCGCCGCCGGCGATGTGCGGCTCGAGCCGGTTTCCGATATCGACTGGCTGGCCGAGAATCGGCGCCAACTGGCGCCGCTGCGGATCGGCCGTTTCTTTATCCATGGGACGCTGGAGCCGGTCTCGGTACCCGCCGGCTGTATGGCGGTTGCGCTCGATGCCGGCCTCGCCTTCGGCACCGGCCGTCACGCGACGACGGCGCTGTGCCTCGAGATCATGGCCGGGCTGGCCCGCCGCCGCCGATTCCACCGGGCGATCGACCTCGGTACCGGGGCCGGGCTGCTCGCCATCGCCGCTGCCCGTCTGTGGCCGGGGCGTGTGTTGGCCACCGATATCGATCCGGTGGCGGTTTCGGTCGCCCGCGACAATATGCGCGCGAACGGTGTCGCGGGGCGTGTCGAGGTGGTGCGCCGTGATGGGCTCAAAGGGGTTGGGGGAAAATTCGACCTCGTTGTCGCCAATATCCTCGCCGGCCCTCTGCTCAAACTGGCCCGGGACGTCGCGGGCGTCACCGAACGGGGTGGCGTCGTCGTCCTATCGGGTCTGCTTGACCATCAGGCGACGGCGGTAATCTCGCGCTATCGCAGTCTCGGTTTCACGCTTCGCGCGCGCCGTGGACGCGACGGGTGGGTGGCACTGGTGTTCTACCGCTGAAAAGACGGCGGCGGTCCCCGAAGGAACCGCCGCGCGTCGATCAGCTCATTGCGACCCCGCTAGGCGGCATGCCGCTCCGCGGCCGGGCCATGGGCTTCCGGTAAGGCGGCGCCAGACGAAGTCGGCAAAACCGGCCGTTCGAAAGTGACGACGGCTGCCTTCGGCCTGCCGCCAGCCGCTTCATAAGCAGTGTCGTCCGACCTCGGTTCGTGGCCCGCGGCCATCAGCTCGATGTCGTACCGGGTCAGGCCGATGTCGGCCAGCGTTCGGTCATCCAAACGCAGCAGCTCACGGTAGGTCGCCCGGCGTCGTCTCCAAGCGCCGAATTTGTTCCGCAGGCGCTCGACGATCTCGTCGAGCGCGGTGCCGATGGTCGAAAACCAATACACGGTGGCCTCCGCCCGAAGCACTTCCGCCGCTACGATATGATCGATCGCGCCGACGGACCGGCGCGCATCGGTAGTCACTCGCCTCGCGGTCGAATTGAGTTCTTGGTACATGGTCGCACCTCTGGTCCGTAAGAAATTGAAATTGTTAACAAAGCAACGCATTTGTGCGCTGCACAATGTTGAACGTAAGCTGTCGATAGGCCGTTCTCTAGAGTAGATATTGCATTGCAGCATTGCTGCTTTTGCATGCGGGTCGCGGCTGCGAGGCGCGTTGCCGGGGTTGCTTGGGCACCGCCTCATGCCTAGGTTCGAGGAGAGACGGAATGAGGAACAGGGCGATGCAGCAAGTTGCGAAATGCGCCGCGGCGATGACGCCGTCGGACCGGATCGCGGCCCTTCGCGGGGAGTTCGATCGCCTGTCCGTCGATGGCTTTGTCGTGCCTCATGCCGACGCCCACCAGGGCGAATGGATGCCGCCGCGCGACGAGCGTCTGGCCTGGCTCACCGGGTTTACCGGTTCGGCGGGCCTGGCCGTCGTGCTGCGCGCGAAGGCGGCGATTTTCGTCGATGGGCGCTACACCCTGCAAGCCGAAGCCCAGGTCGACGGGTCGCTCTATGAGTTCCGCCATCTGGTCCGCGAGCCGGCGACCGATTGGCTGCGCCAAAACCTCGACAGCGGCGCTCGGCTCGGCTTCGATCCCTGGCTTCACGGCATCGAGGGCGCGGAACAGCTGGAGAAAGCATGCACCGCGGCCGGTGCCACGTTGGTTGCGGTCGACACCAACCCTATCGACGCGATCTGGCTCGACCAGCCGCTGCCGCCGACATCGCCGGCGCGGCCCCATGGCATCGAGTTTGCCGGCAAGAGCGCCGCCGAAAAGCGCGAGGCGGTTGCCGCCGCGTTGGTTCGCCAGGCGGTCGACGCGGCCATTTTGACCCCCACCGAATCGACGGCTTGGCTGCTGAACATTCGTGGGCGCGACGTTCCTTGTGTCCCGGTCACTCTCGCTTTCTCGATCGTCCACGCTGACGGAACAGTCGATCTCCTCATCGACCGGGCCAAGGTCGGCGACGCGCTGCGCGCCGATCTCGGCGATGACGTTCGGGTTGGCGGCCAGGATTCCTTCGGCTCGTTGCTCGATGATCTCGGTCGAAAAAAGCAGAAGGTCCTGGTCGATTCAGCGCTGACTCCCGATTGGGTGCGACGCCGACTATCGGCGGCGGGGGCCGAGATCGTTCGCGGTCAAGACCCCTGCGCGTTGCCGCGGGCGATCAAGAATGAGGTCGAACTCGCCGGTGCGCGTCATGCCCATGAGCGCGACGGGGCCGCGCTGTGCCGGTTCCTGGCCTGGCTCGACGAGGCCGCCGCGGCCGGCGATGTGACCGAAATCGCCGCCGCCGCGCGCCTCGCCGAATTCCGCGCCGGGGGAGAGCATTATGTCGGGCCCAGCTTCGATACGATTTCCGGCGCCGGCGCCAATGGCGCCATCGTTCACTACCGGGTCACGCAGAAAACCAACCGGTCCCTCGAACCGGGATCGCTGTATCTCGTCGATTCCGGCGCGCAATATCTCGACGGCACCACCGACGTCACGCGGACCGTGGCCATCGGAACGCCGGGCGCGGAGGAGCGCCGCCGCTTCACCCAGGTTTTGCGGGGCCACATCGCCCTGGCAACGGTGTGGTTTCCGGCGGGCACCACCGGGTCGCAGCTCGATATCCTGGCCCGGCAGTTCCTGTGGCGTGACGGCGTCGATTACGACCACGGGACGGGCCATGGGGTCGGCAGCTTTCTCCGCGTTCACGAGGGCCCACAGAACATCGCGACGCGCCCCAATGCGACGCCGCTGGCGCCGGGCATGATCCTGTCAAACGAGCCCGGCTATTACCGGACCGGCGCCTACGGCATCCGGATCGAAAACCTGGTCGTCGTCGTCGCCGACGAAACCGCGGAGACGGAACGCGACATGCGCGCCTTCGAAACCCTGACCTTGGCGCCGATCGATCGCAATCTGATCGATACCACGCTGCTGACCCCGGAGGATCGCGCTTGGGTCGACGCCTACCACGCCCTGGTCCGCGAGGTTATCGCGCCGCGCGTCGACGGCGCAACCGCGGCGTGGCTTGGGCAGGCCACGGCGCCGCTATAGACCGCGCCGCTACGCCGCTATACGGCGGTACGATGGTCCCATTCCGATCCGGGAGATTCACCGTGTCACAAGACCCACCCCATCTCGTCCGCGCGTCCGCTCATCGGCCCGAGGACGCCCATTGCATGCACCACCCGCTCAATCCGAATGCGGAGATATTCATGACGCCGCTGAGCGACCGCGCCGGCATGCGGCGCGCCCACCTGTGGCTGGCGCGCGTCCCGCCGGGAAAAGAAAGCTTCATCTATCACGCCCACAGCGTGCAGGAGGAGTTTGTCTACATCCTCAGCGGCCACGGCACGGCCGAGATCGGCGATCAGCGATTGGAGGTCGGTCCCGGGGATTTCATGGGCTTTCCCACCGATGGCGTCGGTCATCATCTGCTCAACACGGGCAGCGAAGATCTGGTTTATCTCATGGGCGGGGAACGCACGGCATTGGAAGTCGGCACGTTTCCGCGTCTCGGCAAGCGGGTGATCTTCGAGGCCGGCGCCACGATGGCCGAGGGCAAGGTCACCGTCGTCGACGACGATAGGGCGAGCGTCATGTCGGTGGCCGAATGGATCGACGCGGGACGAACCGAGGACGAACCGGGCTAACACCGCGCCAGGCGCGGCGCGCCGCCATCGACGATTCCCGCGCGGTAATAGAGCCGATCGATCCCGGCCCAATAGGCCGCCGCCTCACACATCGGACAGGGCGGCGACGACGAATACATGACGCAACCGCCGAGGTTGCGCGACCCCAAGCGGCGCACGGCGTCGCGTATCGTCTCCATCTCGGCGTGCGCGGTGGGATCACCGTGGGTTACGACACGGCTCGGCGCTTCACCGACAATGATGCCGTCGCGGACGATGACCGCACCATAGGGTTGGCCGCCCTCGTCGACCGCCCGCCGCCGCATGGCGAAGGCCCGGTCGATGAAGGCCTGGGGCGAGGGCTTCGCCGGCTGCGGGATTGGAGAATTTTTTCCATCGCTGGCATTGGCGCCACGTCGAACGCCGGCGGCGAGCACCGTCCCGATCGCCACCGAGCCCAAAAGCCACACCCGTCGCGTCCACATGATCCAGACTCGTCCTAGGTTGAAGCGATGCGAAGATCGCGCCATCTGCAACGATCCAACTCGACCGCAGCATAGGGGCGGAGGTCCGGCGGCGCAAACCAGCCGCCGCGGCGGTGATGGTCAGACGACGGCGAAGTCGCCCTCGAACGAGGCGAAGTTGTTGGCGAAGAGCTCGTCCTGGATGAACGCGACCGATGCGCCATCATAAGTGAAGAGACCGTCCTCACCGGTAGTTTCGTGCCGGGCCTCGAGGATCAGTTGGTCGCCGAACGTGCCGGCGATCGAGAAATTCTCGTAGTCGGTCTCGGCTTCCAGCACGTCGCCGATGAAGATCGGCACCGCGCCATCCGCGTCGAGCTGGTACAGGCCGTCGCCGCCGGCGGTCGGATGGTCGACCGCGAAATAGAGGCTGTCGCCGGCGACCGTGAGGTCGTCGGGATCGGGATCTGGTAGAGGGTCTGCCGAGAGGGGCGGACCGATGTCGACGACGGTGACGAGACCGGTGTCGCCGTCAAGCTTGAGAAGGTTGTCGCCGTCTGGCGTGTCGGCGAGAAAATAGACGTCGCCGTTGAACTCGACGAAATCCTTTGGGCCGGAGGATGTCGCGCCGGGATTGATGTCGATGACGTCGAAGGTGCCGTCCTCGCCGTTGAGGCGGAAAAGCTCGGTCCCGGTCGCCGGATCGGGCGCAATCGCCGGCCGCGAGGCGACGAAATAAAGGTCATCGCCAAGGACGAAGAAATCGCCCGCACCGGACGGGCTGCCGTCCGGATTGACTTGAACCGTGCTAAGGGTTCCGTCGCTTTCCAGGCGATGCAGTTCCTTGGTCCCGGCGTCGGTAAAGGCAGTGAAATACAGGCCGCCGTCGAATTCGATGAGATCGGTCGGGCTCGAAGCGGACGACACTGCGGGTACATCACGAATACCGATCACCGTGGGCACCGCGCTGCCGGCGTCGAGCTTGAATAGCTCGGTTCCATTGACGGCGTTGGTCGCCCTGAAATAGAGCGACCCGTCGAAGACGGCGAAATTCGATGGGTTTGAGCTGGCGGCGTCGGGATTGATGTCGATGACGCTAACCGCGCCGGTAGTGCCGTCGATTTATCTGAGTTCAGTCCCGTTTACCGGGTCGAAGGCACTGAAATAGAGGTCGCCGTCGAAGACGAAGAAGTTCGAGGGATTCGAATTGCTGGCATCGGTATTGATGTCGAAGAGGGTGATCGCGCCGGTCGCACCGTCGATCTTGTAAAGCTCGCGGCCGGTGGCGTCGGTGTCGCCGGAAAAGTAGATATCGCCGCCGAATTCAAAGAAATTGGTCGGATTCTCGATGACGCTGGTGCCGTCCGGCCCGACGACACGAAACGCCGTCGTCCCGTCATAGGCCCACAACTCGTTGCCGGCGGCGCCGGCGGGACCGTCGAACAGACCGATCCTGTTTGCTTCCGGCGGCTCGACGGGCGGGTCCTCGCCCGGGACCGGGCTGCCTTGATCGAGCAAGTCCTCGAGGTTGGCTTGCGCCGGCGGCGGCAGTTTGTTGATGATCTCGAGGATGTTTTCGCGCGCCGCGTTGGCGACGCCCTGCGGGCCGTTGCCTTGACCGAGACCGCCCAGCGTGGCGCCCCCGTCGGGACCGGGCGGGCCGAAGGGTGGGCCCTCGAGGTCGTCGTTGAACACCGGGTGGCCCGACGAATAGGCCGACGCCGTCGGATCGATATTCGGATTGCCGTTGCCGCCGCCGCTGGAGTCTTCGGTCTCGTCGTCTTCATTGTTCTTCTTGCCTTTGCCGCCGGCCATGGCCAGCGCGGTGCCGGAATTTCCCGGTCCTTCGGTGGAATCGCCAGTCGTAGGCGGCCCGTTGCCCTAACCGATGGCGGCGAGTTGGACCTCGCCTTCATCATCCAACAGGTTCGTGTTTTCAAGCCCCGTTACCTGGGTGCTCTTGGTATCGGCGGGGTGATCGACCGGCATTGCCATCTTGGCACCTCATCCATTTTCGACCGGTGGGTGACTAGAGCACCGCACCAATTCGTTGTTCCTTGCGCCGAACCATTCCGGCGCGCGATGTCCGGCATTTGATGAAAACCCCAAGGTTTCCAAGCCGTCCACTGACCGGTGCCAAGATAGGCGAACAGTGTTTACCAATGGCTAGGATCGATCGTTAACGGATCGCCGAGCAATATCGTTAACGCGCCCAATTCAACCGCCTGAATCCACGGAACGGGCTACGAATCATGTATGACGCCCAGCGAATGGGTCGCGGCGGGATTGCCGGAAAGGCCTAGATCCCGACGAGCTCCAGCCATTGGTCTTCGGTGAGGATGGTCACGTCGTGTTCGCGCGCCTTGGCCAGTTTCGATCCGGCGCCCGGGCCGGCGACGACGATGTCGGTCTTGCGGGACACCGAGCCGGAAACCTTGGCACCCAAGGCCTCGGCACGCGCTTTTGCCTCGCTGCGGGTCATTTGCTCGAGGGTGCCGGTGAACACGATCGTCTTGCCGGCGACAGGCGACCCGCTATCCGGCGCCGCGAAGGCCTCGATCGACAGCTCCCGCGCCAAATCGTCGAGCACCTCCTGGTTATGGGGCTCGGCAAAGAAGCCGAGAATGTCGTCGGCGACCGCGGGCCCGATGCCGTCGATATCGAGCAGGTCGTCAAAGGCCTCGCCGTCGCGCGCCTGCGCCGCCGCCATGGCGTCGCGCCAGCCTTCGAGCGTGGAATATTGGCGGGCGAGCAGGCGGGCGGTGGCCTGGCCGACCTGGCGGATACCGAGCGCATAGATGAACCGTTCGAGGTCTATCCGACGGCGCCCCTCGATGGCGTCGATGAGGTTGGCGGCGGATTGTTGGCCCCATCCGTCGCGCTCAGCCAACTCGTCGCCGCGATCGTGGAGGCGAAAAATGTCGCCGGGGGTGCGGATCCAGCCGTCGCGCCAAAACGCCTCGACATGGCGGCCGCCGAAGCCATCGATGTCGAAGGCATCGCGGGAGACGAAGTGGCGCAGCCGCTGTATGGCTTGCGCGCCGCAGATCAGGCCGCCGGTACAGCGGCGCACCGCCTCGCCGTCCTCGCGCACGGCAAGGCTGCCGCAGACCGGACAATGGTCCGGGAAGACGTAAGATTTGGCACCCTTCGGCCGGCGTTCGGTTACCACCTCGACGACCTGCGGGATGACGTCGCCGGCGCGCTGGATCGCCACCGTATCGCCTTCGCGGATATCCTTGCGCGCGATCTCATCTTCGTTGTGGAGGGTCGCGCGTGAGACGACGACACCGCCGACCGTGATCGGGGTCAATTCGGCGACCGGGGTCAGGGCGCCGGTGCGACCGACCTGGACGGCGATCGAGTTCAGCACCGTTTGCGCCCGTTCGGCCGGAAACTTATGTGCGATGGCCCAGCGCGGCGCGCGACTGACCATACCCAGCCGTTGCTGCCAATCGAGGCGGTTGACCTTGAACACGACACCGTCGATGTCATAGGGCAGCTCCGCCCGTTGGGCGGCGATTTCCCGGTAGAACGACAGTGCCTCGTCGAGAGAATGGCACAGGCGAACCAGCGGATTGACCAAAAATCCCCAGGCCTGCAATCGTTCCAGGAAATGCCAGTGGCTGTCCCCGGGCGGTTCGCTGATCTCGCCCCAGGCATAGGCGAAAAAGTGCAGCGGCCGTTCCGCCGTAATGCCGACATCGAGTTGCCGGAGCGATCCGGCGGCGGCGTTGCGGGGGTTGGCGAAGACCGGATCGTCGGCAGCGGCGCGGCGTTCATTGAGGGCAAAGAAGTCCGCGTGACGCATATACACCTCGCCGCGCACCTCCAAATTGTCGGGAAGATCGGTCCCGTTCAAGGTGTCAGGAAGGTCGTCGATGGTCGCCAGATTGCGGGTAATGTCTTCGCCCTCCGTTCCGTCGCCCCGGGTTGCACCGAGGACGAATGCGCCCGACCGGTAATGCGCGGCGGCGGACAAGCCATCGATCTTGGGCTCGGCGACGACGTCGATCGGTTCCGATTCGGCGAGGCCGAGAAACCGACGAACGCGGGCGAAAAATTCGGCCAAATCATCTTCGCCAAAGGCGTTCTGCAATGACAGCATGGGCACCGGATGGCGCACCTTCTTGAACCCTTGGCCGAGGGCGGCGCCGACCGTCTCCAACGGGCTGTCGGCGCGTTTCAGGTCGGGAAAGCGTGCCTCGATGGCCTCGTTGCGCCGGCGCAGCGCGTCGTAGTCGGCGTCGGAAATCTCCGGCTCGTCATTGGTGTAATAGAGCCGGTCATGACGGCGGATTTCCTTGCTGAGCCGGGCCAGTTCCGCTTTGGCCTGCGCCGTGGTCAATTTATCGACCGCGATCGAAGAGGCGGCCTTGGCGCTCATGCCGCGTCTCCGTGGAGGAGGCTGGCGGCGGCGGCGCGGGCCGCCGCGGTTACCCGGCGCCCCGACAGCATGCGGGCGATTTCTTCCTGCCGTTCTTGCGCGGCGACCGCTTCGACCCGGGTATGCAGCGTCCCTTTGGCGGCCGATTTCTCGACCCGCAAATGCTGATCGCCGCGGGCCGCGACCTGAGGCGAGTGGGTCACCACCAACACCTGATATCCCGTACTGAGCCGGGACAGCCGCTCGCCCACGGCGGCCGCGGTCGCGCCGCCGACGCCGCTGTCGACTTCGTCGAAAACCAGGGCCGGCGCCACCCCAGATCCGGCCAGGACGACCCGCAGCGCGAGCATCAATCGGGACAGCTCGCCGCCCGACGCGACTTTCGACAACGGGCCGGGGTCCTTGCCGGGCACGGTCGCGATCAGGAAACGGACGCGGTCGGTTCCCGACGGTCCCCAATCGTCCTCCGGCCGCGCGTCGATGCGCGTCTCGAACACCGCCTTGTCGAGGTGAAGCGGCGGCAGCTCGACGGCCATCGAGCGGTCGAGGCGGCGGGCCGCCTTGGTCCGCGCTTCGTTGAGTTGCCGCGCTGCCACCAGATAGCGTTCACGCGCGAGCTCGGTTTCTCGTTGCAGTCGCGCCCGCGCATCGTCGCGGTCCTCGATCAATGCGAGGCGGCGCTGAAATTCTTCGATCAGTTCCGGGAGATCGGCGACCTCGGCGCCATGTTTGCGCGCGACATCGCGCAGCCGGAAAAGCCGCTCCTCGATTTCCTCGAGCCGGTCGTCGTCGAGGTCGATGTCATGGCCGGCCGATCCCAGTGCCGCCCCTGCCTCGGCGGTCTCAGCGATGGCCCGATCGAGGGCGGCGCGGGCATCGTCGAGCAGGGACCCGGCCAATGGCGCGATATTCTCGATCCTGGCCAGCGCCGTCCGAAGACGGCTTTCGACGTCGTTTTCACCGCCCAATTCCGACACCGCCGCGTTGAGCCCGTCGATCAATTTGTCGCGGTTCATCAGGGTCGACCGCCGTTCCGCCAGTTCGGCTTCTTCCGACTGCTGCGGCCGCAGGGCGATCAACTCGGCGACGGCGTGGCGAAGATAGTCCTCGTCGGCGCGCGCCTTGTCATATTCGGCGACCGCTTCGGTCTCGGAGGCGATCGCCTCTCGCCACATGTGCCACGCCTCGCCGACGGTGTCGCAATGGCTCGACAGACGGCCAAACGAGTCCAGCAGCCGGCGGTGCGAATCCGGATCGACCAAGGCACGGTGTTCCGACTGACCTTGCACTTCGACCAATGCGTCACCCAACGATCGCAGCAACGTCGCCGTCGCCGGGCGGTCGTTGACGAAGGCGCGGCTGCCGCCGTCGGCCGATATCGTCCGGCGCAAGACGATATCGTCGCCGTCGTGAACGTCGTGGACGCGCAGGATATCGCGTGCCGGGTGGTCCGAAGCGACCGCGAAGGCGGCAACGACGGAGGCCGCCTGGGCTCCGCTGCGGACCAGGCTGCTATCGGCGCGGGCGCCGATCGCCAGTCCCATGGCGTCGAGGAGGATGGATTTGCCGGTCCCGGTTTCGCCGGTGAGGACGGTCAATCCCGATGCGAATTCGAGATCGAGCCGGTCGATGAGGACAAAATCGCGAATGGACAGCCCGGTCAGCATCTCACGTTCGGCGGGTTCAATACAGCCAGTCGAGGGCGCCCGCGTTGTCGATTTCTTCCGGTTTGCCTTCGACTTCGACGCCTTCGACCAGTTCGTAGGTGTCGAAATACCACGTGCTGCCCGGGTAATTGTAGCCCAGGACCGCGGCGACACGCCGCGCGTTCTCATTGAGGCCGAGCGCGGTGTAGCTTTCACCAAGGCGATGCAGGGCCTCCGGGACATGGGTGGTGGTGTCGTACTTGTCGACCACGATCTTGAACCGATTGATTGCCGCCAGGTAGTCGCCGCGCTTCTGATAAAAGCGCCCGACCTCCATCTCCTTGCCGGCTAGGTGGTCGACGATGAGATCGATCTTGTGGCGCCCGTCGCGCGCATACCGGCTTGCCGGAAAGCGCCGAACCAGGTCTTGAAAGGCAACCAACGCTTCCTCCGACGTCCGTTGATCGCGCCCGACGTCGGTGATCTGACGATAGTAGGACAGCGCCTTGAGGTAGTACGCATAGCTGACGTCGCGGTTGCCCGGGTGCAGCTGGATGAACCTGTCGAGGGCGATGATGGCATCGCCATAGTCGCCGTTCTGATAGTTC
Source organism: Alphaproteobacteria bacterium (assembly GCA_024244705.1). Lineage (NCBI taxonomy): Bacteria > Pseudomonadati > Pseudomonadota > Alphaproteobacteria > Alphaproteobacteria bacterium. The sequence goes on along the minus strand of JAAEOK010000075.1, from coordinate 94,414 downwards.
GCATAGGCGGTCATCAATTGCGCCTTAGTCGCCCACACCGAATAGGGATGTTGGCGTTCGACTTCTTCGAATTGCTGCGCCGCGATTTGCCGCTCGCCCGAGATCAAGCTGTCCATGGCGTTGTTATACAACTGCTCGACCGGAGGCTCGCTGGGGATCGCATCTTCTTCCTCGGCGGTCTCGTCGGATCCGCAAGCGGTGAGCCCGAGAAATAAGATCGCCGTCGCGATCAGACGCACCACAAGTCGTTCGCATTCAGCCAATTTGGTTCCGCCTTTCAGCGTTCGAAAAGAGCCTGTTTCGTGGTCGAAACAATAGCCGAAAATAGCCGAAATAAAAGATCGTTCAGCGCCTTGCTAGAACGACGGGCGGTCGATTGCAACCACCCGCCACGCGGACCGGTCCGCCATCAATTTCGATATGACCGAATGTGTCAAATCGTGACCGGATCGCAGGCCCTCGAAGCGGCCTGCCAAGGGATGCCCGAGCAAGCTCAGATCGCCCAGACAATCGAGAATTTTGTGGCGGACGAACTCGTCGGCGAAGCGCAGGCGGGTGCCCGGCCTCAGGCCATCGGGTTCGACCACCACCGTGTTTTCGATAGTCCCGCCGAGGCCCAGCCCGCGGTCGCGCAGGCTATCGATCTCGGAGCCGAGACAGAACGTGCGAGCCGGACATATCTCGGTGCGGAAATTGATATCCTGGGCCGCCGCGTCGAAACTCTGACTGCCGATCGCCGTCCCCGGATAGTCGATGGTGAAGGCGACCGAAAACCCGTCCATCGGTTCGAGCCGGGCACTGCGATCGCCGTCGCTGACGGCGACCGGTTTGAGGACCTCGATCATGCGCCGGAGTGCCGCTTGTGGTTCGAGCCCGGCGCTGTCTATCGCCGCCACGATAGGCGCCGCGCTGCCGTCAAGCGCCGGCGGCTCGGGGCCGTCGATATCGATGACCGCGTTGTCGACGCCACAGACGGCGAGAGCGGCAAGCAGGTGCTCGACGGTCGAAACGCGCTTGTCCCCGCCCGCACCGAGTACCGTGGCGCGATCGCCGGCGATGACATTGCGCCAACTCGCATCGATCACCGGCATCGTGTCGGCGATGTCGATGCGGCGGAAACCTATGCCGCTGTCCGCGCGCGCCGGGCGCAGAACGATTGATGACGGAAGGCCGCTATGCAATGCGGTACCGACCAATGTCGTCGCGCCGGCGAGGGTGTGTTGCTCCCGGTAGGCCAGGGCGGCGGTGGCCGGAGCGTTGACCATGGTGAAATTTCCTTTCGCCGCCAATTCTTAGACCTGGCAGGGCGAAGAGAAAAGAGCCGATCTCTCGGCGCCGATCGAGGGGAAAAAATGGGGCTCCGGGGGGAGGTGCCCGGAGCCCGCAGAGTAGGTGCGACCAATCAGTCGCGCCGTCAGTTCGCCTGGCGACGCAGAAACGCGGGGATCTCTAGGAGTTCCTCATCGTTTTGCAATGCCGTCCGCTGATCGGACTGATCCAGACCGGTGATGTGGGTCTGGATCGGCTTGACCTCCGATTCCGTCTGCCGTGCCGCGGCACCGGTCGCGATCTTGGGTTCGCTACGGGCGGCGTCGGGGGCCCGATCGTCATCCACCGCCTCGGCGAGATCGCGCGCCGCACGCGTGACCCGCTTGAACAAGCTGGCCGCTCGTCCGCCTTCCGATTTCCGTGCCGGTGCCGACTCTGGCTCGGGACGGCTGGCGTTGGCCAAGGCCGCTGCCGCGAACTCATCGGGACGATCCTCCGACTGCACCACCGGTGCCGTTTCGATCGGCGGCGGAGCGATGAAGGGTGGATCGGCCGGGGTGCTCTCCTCGGCGACGCCGGCGACAATGTCGGCTTCGGAAGCGGCAATTTCCTCGACCGCATCATCGTTGCCAGCGTCGGAACGCGCCGGCAGTTGCGGCATTTCGAACGCCTCCTCGTCGCTGTCGACCTGCTCGGCGACGGCAACGGTTTCGGCTGCGGCCGGCGCCGCCTCCGGCTGCGGTTCGGGAATCTCCCGAGCGACGTTATCGGCGACCAGACTGATCGTCGTCGTTCGCGGCTTGACCGTGACATCGGCGTCGATGCCGGTCGCGACCACCGATACGCGCATAACGCCCTGCAACGATTCGTCGAAGGTCGAGCCGAAGATGATATTGGCCGCCGGATCGACTTCGTCGCGAATGCGGTTGGCCGACTCGTCGACCTCGAACAAGGTCAGATCGAGGCCGCCGGTGATATTGATCAGAACGCCGCGTGCGCCCTTCATCGATATCTCGTCGAGCAACGGATTCGAGATCGCCGCTTCGGCCGCCTGAACGGCGCGGTTTTCGCCCTCGGCTTCGCCGGTGCCCATCATCGCCTTGCCCATCTCGCTCATCACGGTGCGGATATCGGCGAAGTCCAGATTGATCAGACCGGGCATGACCATCAGGTCGGTGACCCCGCGGACGCCCGAGTTCAACACATCGTCGGCCATCTTGAAGGCGTCGGCGAAGGTTGTCTTCTCGTTGGCGACGCGGAACAGGTTCTGGTTCGGAATGATGATCAGGGTGTCGACGAACTGCTGGAGTTCTTCGATTCCCTCCTCCGCGATCCTCATCCGGTGTTGGCCCTCGAAATGGAACGGCTTGGTGACCACGCCGACGGTCAGAACGCCGCGTTCCCGGGCCGCCCGCGCGATGACCGGGGCGGCACCGGTTCCGGTGCCACCGCCCATGCCGGCGGTGATGAAGGCCATATGGGTGCGGTCGAGCGCATCCAGGATCTGATCCATGCCCTCTTCGGCCGCCGCGCGCCCGATGTCCGGCCGGGCGCCGGCACCGAGGCCCTCGGTGATCGATACGCCGAGCTGAATTCTGTGCTCGGACTCCGACAAGGCGAGGGCCTGTGCGTCGGTGTTGGCGACGACGAAGTCGACGCCCTCAAGGTTGGAACGAATCATGTTGTTGACGGCGTTGCCTCCGGCACCGCCGACACCGAATACGATTATCTGCGGTTTCATTTCAGCCTCTTTCTCGGGGATGGTAAGGTTAACGGTCATTTTTTCCTCCGCTTGGTAGCACCAGTTGCCTGATCCCCATCAGGCGTGAGATTCCGGTATGGTTAAAAGTTGACACGGATCCATTCACCGAGCCGGCCCATCAGGCCGTTCGGCTCCTCGGGGTTAAGGCCGGCCCAGGCGGTGGGCGCGACGTGTTTTTCGACACCGTAGTTCAGCAGCCCGGCGCAGGTCGAAAACGCGGGGCCGCTGGAAGCGTCGGCAAGGCCGTTCAGCCGCGTCGGCCGGCCCATCCTGATCTGCTTGTCCAGGATCAACGCGGCGAGGTCCCGGACACCTGAAAGCTGCGATGTACCGCCGGTCAGGACGACCCTGTTGCCGGCGACCTTGCCGAACCCGCTCAGCTCGAGTCGGGATCGAACTAGCTCGAATATTTCCTCGATGCGCGGCTGAATTACGCCCGTAAGCAGCGATTTCGGCACATGGTTGGGTTCGGCGTGATCCGATTCACCGATCGGCGGAACGTCGATGACCTCGTGCTGGTCGGCCGGGGACGCTATGGCGCTGCCATACAAGGTTTTCATCCGCTCGGCGTGAACGACCGGGGTCGACAAGCCATGGGCGATGTCGTTGGTGACGTGGATGCCGCCGACCGGGATGAAATCGGTGAAGACGACCTCGCCTTCATAGAAGACGGCGATGGTGGTCGTGCCGCCGCCCATGTCGATCAATGTCACGCCGAGTTGCGTTTCATCGTCGACCAGGCAAGCGAGGGCGGAGGCATAGGGGGAGATGACCATGGCATCGACACTCAGATGAGTACGGTCGATGCAGGTCCGGATGTTGCGGACCGCGCTGACACCGGCGGTGACGAGATGGATATCGACGCCGAGCCGGTCGCCGTACATGCCACGTGGGTCGCGGATGCCCTGGCTGTTGTCGATCGTGTAGCCGATCGGGATCGAGTGCACGATGCTGCGATCGCTGTCGATCTGATATTCGCGACCGCGATCCAGAGCGCGGTAGATATCGGTTTCGCTCACCTCGTGGCCGCCGATGGCGATCTCGAGTCCGATTGTTCGCGACGCCGGGTAGCCGCAAGAAATATTGACGACCACGCCGTGGATTTGCTCGCCGGCCATCTGTTCCGCCGCGTGCACGGCGGCTAGGACGGAGCGCTCAACGGCGTCCATGTCGATGATCGTCCCTCCCCGCATGCCCTTCGAGACCTGATGACCGAAGCCGCGAAGATGGAGGCGGTCGTCCTCATCGGTGTGGGCGATGAAGCAGCATACTTTGGTGGTGCCGATGTCGAGCGCGGCGATCGTGCCATGTCGTATTCTGGCCACGTCCTAAGTCTCCTTGCCTTTTTGATCAGACGCGATGGTGGTGCCCGGTGCCCGTCGAATGACCAGCTTGCCGGGAAATAGGCGGAGGTCGATTGCGATGATGCTCTTGTCGAAGAGGTCATCTTCACGAACCAGGGTCGCCAATCGGCGCCAAGCGGCGACGGCCTCGTGCTCGGGAAGGCTGACGCTGATCCCGTCGGCGAATTCAAGGTTCCAGCGTCGCCCGCCGACCCGGACCGCTGCCGCCACGCGGCGCGCCAGATCCGGTTCGGTGCCGAGCAGCCGTATCAGCCCGAGCGCGTGATCGGGTGCGTCCGGTCCGACGACCACCGGAAGATGGGAAAATCGCCGCGGCGGCTCGACGTCGATAACGCCACCCTCGGCATTGATCATCCTGATGCGGCGTTCGTGCTGCCAAATAGCCAACGGCAGATGTTCTTCGATCTGGACGCGGAGCTCGTTCGGCAGCCGCCGCTCGACGGTCGCCCGCGCGACCCACGGCAGCAATTCAATACGCTCCCGCGCCGCTTCGGGCTCGACGGCGAAAATCGGCGAACCGCGGCGGACGCCGAGCGCGGCCAAGGCCTCCGCCGATTCGGTTTCAACCCGTCCGCTGATGACGATATTCTCAACGCTGAGGCCGAAATCCGCCAGACGCTCGATCGCGGCGAATTGCAATCTGGCAGCGCCGTCTTCGATGACTCCGGACCGCCACAGCCAGACCGGGCCACAGATCATGATCGTACCGATCGCCAGGACGGCGGTCGCCTGGACGCCGTTGCGAAGCCCCCGGTTCGGCGGCCGCCGGCGCTCGCCCGGCGCAAGATTGTTGCGGCCTGTCAAACGTCGCATTGCGCGTTCTCCACCATCCAAGCGCACAAATCGGGAAACGATATGCCAATCGCCCGGGCCTGCTCGGGGACCAGCGACAGCGAGGTCATGCCCGGCTGGGTGTTGACCTCCAGACAAAGCAGTTGTCCCGGTTCGCCGCCGGTATCGTCGTAACGGAAGTCCGCCCGGCTGACGCCGCGGCAGCCCAACGCCCGGTGTGCGACCACTGCTAGGCGGCGGGCTTCCTCATGCACCTCGGCCGGGATCTGCGCCGGCACGATGTGGTCGGCTTTGCCGTCGGTGTATTTGGCGGTGTAGTCGTAGAAGCCCTCGCGGGGCTGGATTTCGGTGACTTCGAGGGCACGGTCGCCCATCACCGAGACCGTCAGCTCGCGGCCGGGGATGTAGGGCTCGACCAGCACGATATCGCCATAAACCCATTCCTCTTCGGTGAATGGGACCGCCTCGTCGGTTTCGGTAACGATGCGGACCAGGACGCTGGAGCCCTCGTCGACCGGCTTGACGACATAGGGACGATCGATCACGTCGCCGACCCACAATTCCGCCGCCGCATGAACCCCGCCCGGCGTGCAGGGCACGCCGGCCGCTTCGAGCACGATCTTGGCCATCGGCTTGTTCATCGCGACCGCCGAGGCGAGCAAACCGGAATGGGTGTAGGGAATGCCGACAATGTCGAGCAGCCCTTGGATGCAGCCGTCTTCACCCCAGCGCCCATGGAGCGCGTTGAAGATGGCGTCGGGCCTTGGCTCCAGGGCGGCCATGATCGCCGCTACGTCACGGGTGACGTCGACCGTGGTCGCTTCGTAGCCGGCCTCGAGCAGCGCGTCCGTGACCGCGGCACCGCTGGCCAGCGATACTTCGCGTTCGGCCGACCAGCCGCCCATCAAGACCACCACGCGCTTATTCATCGCCAACCTCACGGAGGCCGTGCGCGGGGGCGTCGCCGATGCGGCGAATCTCCCACTCCAGAACCACACCTGTGGCGGCCTTGACGCGGCGCCGAATTTCCTCGCCGAGGCCTTCCAAATCGGCCGCGGTCGCGCTGCCGGTGTTGATCAGGAAGTTGCAATGCTGTTCGGACACCCGAGCGCCGCCGCGGACAAGACCCCTGCAACCGGCCCGGTCGATCAGTTGCCAGGCCTTCTGTCGCGGCGGGTTCTTGAACGTGCTGCCGCCGGTGCGGCTGCGAATCGGTTGGCTGTCTTCGCGGGCGGCGCGAATCTCGGCCATGCGCGCGGCGATTTTTCGAGGGTCGTCGGCCGCGCCGCGGAACCGTGCGGAAACGAAGATCAGATCTTCCGCGACGGTCGTATGGCGATAGGAAAATCCCATATCCGCCGCGGTGGTCTTGGTCACGTTTCCATCGCGCCCAATCGCCTCCGCGTCGATCAACACGTCGGCGATTTCGCGGCCATAGGCGCCGGCGTTCATGCGCAGGGCGCCGCCCACCGAACCCGGAACCCCGGACAGGAACTCCAATCCGCCAAGCCCCGCCGCGGCGGCTTGGCGCGCGACATTGATATCCATGGCGCCGGCGCCGGCCACGACCGTATCGCCGTCGACCGAGATCGTCGCGAAACCCCGTGTCAGGCGAATAACGAGGCCAGCGACGCCGCCGTCGCGGATCAACAAGTTGGATGCCGCGCCGATGACGGTTATCGGGACGCCCGGCGGGACGCTCCGCAGCATCGCCGCCAGATCGTCGCGGTCGGCGGGTTCGAAGAGGACCTCCGCCGCGCCGCCGACGCGGAACCAGGCGTAGCGGTGAAGGGGTGCGTCGGCGATGAGCCGTCCGCGCGCCTTGGGCAGTCGATCGATCAGATGATCCGTGCGTGGCGCCGCCATCATCGACCCGTCCCCGTCTGTGGGGCTTCCGCCGCAAGCGCGGTCAGCTGCTCGGGCAGGGCGTTTGCCCATGTCGTGATACTGCCGGCGCCGAGACAAACGACGAGGTCGCCCGGCCGAGCTATGGCGTGAACCAGGCCGGCAAGGCCCGCCGGATCGTCGAGCGGTTCGACGCTGCGATGTCCATAACGCCGCAGACCTTCGACCAGGGCATCGCGGTCGGCGCCCTCGATCGGCTCTTCGCCGGCGCTATAGACGTCGGCGACGATAACCGCGTCGGCATCGTTGAAGCAGGTGCAGAATTCCTCGAACAGAGCGGCCAGCCGGGTAAATCGGTGCGGTTGGACGACGGCGATGACCTGGCCGTCGCCCGCCGCCGCGCGTGCCGCGCTGAGCACCGCGGCGATTTCGACCGGGTGATGACCATAATCGTCGATGATCGTGACGCCGCCGACGATGCCGACCCGCGTGAACCGGCGCTTGACGCCTTCGAACCCGGCGAGCCCGGTGCGAATGAGATCGTCGTCGATGCCCATTTCGATGCCGATGGCGACAGTGGCCAAGGCGTTGCGCACGTTGTGCTCGCCGAGCATCGGCAAGCGCAGGTCCTTGATCTGCCGGGCGCCGCCACCTGCGCGATCGGCGATGGTGACATCGAACCGCGACCCCGCAGCATCGAGCCCTATATCGGTGGCGCGGATATCAGCCTGTGGGCTGGTGCCATAGGTGATGATGCGCCGGTCCGAGACCCGAGGGATCATCGATTGAACTTCGGGATGGTCGATGCACAGCGTTGCGTAGCCATAGAACGGGATATTGCTGACGAAGGAATCGAAAGCGTCACGCAAGGCGTCGAACGAACCGTAGAAGTCCATGTGTTCGGGGTCGATGTTGGTAACTACCGCGATCACCGCCGGCAGCTTGACGAAGGTGCCGTCGGATTCGTCGGCCTCGACCACCATCCATTCGCCGTCGCCGAGCCGCGCATTCGTGCCGTAGGCGTTGATGATGCCGCCGTTGATGACGGTCGGATCGAGCCCAGCGGCATCGAGCAGGGCGGCGATCATCGAGGTCGTGGTTGTCTTGCCATGGGTGCCGCCAACCGCGATCGACGCCTTCAAACGCATCAATTCGGCCAGCATTTCCGCGCGTCGCACGACCGGGATATGCCGCGCCCGGGCCGCCGCCACTTCCGGGTTGTCCGCGCTCACGGCCGACGAAACGACGACGACTTCGGCATCGCCGAGATTTTCGGCGGCGTGACCGGTGGCGATCTCGATGCCCAGCGCGCGCAGGCGATTGACGTTGACGTTCGCCGCGATATCGCTGCCCTGAACGCGATAGCCGAGGTTGCGCAGGATCTCGGCAATCCCGCTCATGCCGATGCCGCCGATGCCGACGAAATGGAGCGTGCCGATTGTGAGGGGTAGTGTTCTCACGCGTGACCCTCCGTACGCCCGATGACGGAGATCACCAAGTCGGCCAAACGCGCGGCGGCGTCGCCGTGGCCGAGCGCGCGGGCCTTGGCCGCGGCCGAAGCGAGTTCGTCCGGACTGTCGAGCAGGGCGACCAAGCGCTGGGCGACAAAATCGGGGGTGAACTCCTCGTGGGCGGCGACCCAGGCGGCGCCGGCGGCCTCGAGAGCGGCGGCGTTCCACGTTTGGTGATCGTCCATCGCATGGGGGTAGGGGACGAGCAGGGCGGGGCGGCCGGCGGCGGTGATCTCGGAGACGGTCGACGCCCCGGCGCGAGATATGATCAGGTGCGCAACCGCCAAACGTTCGGGAACGTCGTCGAAGAACGTTGCCAGGACCGGGCTGACGCCGATCCGGTCATAGGCCGCGCGCACGCGGTCGAGATCCTCCGGCCGGCACTGCTGGTTGAGGTCGATCCGCTGCCGCAACTCTTCTGGCAGCTGTGCCAGCGCGGCCGGCAGCACGTCACTGAAGACGGTTGCACCCTGACTGCCGCCGAGGACGAGAATTCGGAGCTTGCCGTCGGCTTCCGGCGCCACATAGGGCGTCTCGCCGACATGACGGACGGCGGCGCGGACCGGATTTCCGGTGACGATGACCGAATCGTGCTGCTGCAGTTTCTTGGGCAGACCGACGACGTCGTCGAACGAGGCTGCGACCGCCGATGCCGCGCCGGCCCAAAGCCGATTGGCCCGGCCCAGGACCGCGTTCTGTTCGTGAATGACGATTGGCCGCTTCGTCAGCACCGCCGCCGTCAGGGCAGGGACCGAGGCATAGCCGCCGAATCCGACCACGGCCGATGGGGATAGCCGGCTCAACAAACCGTTGGCCTGAAAGGTGCCCCGCAACAAATGCCAGGCGGCGCTGACCTTCTTCGCCAGCGGGCCGGACGGCGACGCAGAGTCGATCTCGAAGGTCTCGACCGCGTTGGGCATGGCGTCGTAGCGCACGCCACGATCGTCGGAGAATAAAGCCAGGCGAAATCCGCGATCGATCAATTCGCCGGCCAGTGCCGCGGCCGGGAACATATGTCCGCCGGTGCCGCCGGAAGCCAGCACGACGGGCTTCGCCTGTGCGCCGCCGTTCATAGACTGTCACCGGTACCGGGCCGCCGGCGCGTCAGGGCCAGCACCATGCCCATGCCGAGCGCGAGGGCGAGGTAGGAAGAGCCGCCATAACTGATGAACGGCAGGGTCATGCCTTTGGTCGGGATCAGCTGCAGGGTCGACGCCATGTTGATGATCGCCTGCAGCCCGAACTGCACCAGCAAGCCGGTCGTCGCCAGGAGAACGAACAGGTTCGTCTCCTGAAGCATGCGGCCGAAGCCGCGTAGCAATACGACGGCAAACAGGGTGACGATGATCAGGCACGCGAGAAGGCCCAATTCCTCGCCGGCGACAGCGAAGATGAAATCGCTGTGCGCGTCGGGCAGCGCCTGCTTGACGGTGCCCTCGCCAGGGCCGCGCCCAAACAGGCCGCCATTGAGGAAAGCCTCATGGGCCAGTGTCAATTGATAGCGGTCGCCGGCCGTCGGATCGAGAAACGTATCGATGCGATTGGCGACGTGGTCGAAGCTGTGATAGGCCGCGATCAGAGCGAACACGCCGCCGGCGAAGAACAGGACAACCCAGAAGATCGGCATCCCGGCGAGGAAAAACTCGGCGAACCAGATCACCGAGATCAAGACCGCCATTCCCAGATCGGGCTGCATGATCAAAAGGGCGACGATCAGGAAGCACATCGCCGTCGCGATGATATTGCCGGGGAAGGTGTCGGACAGGTTCTGCTCGGCGAACATCCAGGCCGCGACCACGGCGAATGCGGGTTTGACGAACTCCGACGGCTGCATTGAAAAGCCGCCAATCGCGATCCATCGCTGTGCACCTTTGATCTCGGCGCCGACCACCAATGTCGACACCAGCAGCGCCAGGCTGACGAGAAACACGATGGCGGCAAGCCTGCGGATGGCACGCGGCGACAGCAGCGAGACGCCGATCAGTATGGCGAGCGCGAACGGCACCAACAGGAACTGGCGCTTGACGAAGTAAAACGTCGGCAGGTCGAGGCGTTCGGCGATCGCCGGGCTGGCGGCCATAACCAAGAGCGCGCCGAAGGCGACGAGCGCTGCCAGCGCGGCCAGCGTCCAACGGTCCACGGTCCACCACCATTGGCCCAACCGACTGGTATCGGTGCGCGGGACGACGATCGTCATGATGCCGTCCCCTGGCGCGCGGCAATGGCCTCTGCGCTGCGGCGGAAAGCCTCTCCGCGCGCTTCGAAATTGGCGAATTGGTCGAACGACGCGGCGGCCGGCGACAACAATACCACCGCGCCCGGGCGGCCATCGGACCGCGCCGCGCTGTAGGCATCGTCGACGGCGGCTGGCAGGGTTCCCGAAATCGTGTGGGCGACGCCGCCATCCAACTGGACGGCGAAATCGTCCGCGCATTCGCCGATCAAAAAGACGTGGGCGATGCGGTCGATGTGGCGTTTGAGGTCGGCGATGCCGCCGCTTTTGGCCCGGCCGCCGGCGATCCAATAGATATTGTCATAGCAAAGTAGTGCTTTTTCGGCCGCGTCGGCATTGGTCGCCTTGCTGTCGTTTATGAATGTGATGCCGTCGACGACAACGACCAATTCCTGCCGGTGCGGGAGGCCGGGGAAACTTATAAGACCATCCACGATGATGTTTGGGGCGATGCCGATGGCACGGCAGGCGGCATAGGCGGCAGCGGCATTTTGCCAATTGTGGGCACCGGGCAAGCCGTTCAAGTCGCGGAGGTCGGCGACTTCGGTGGGATTGGCGCCGCCGGTATCGGTCAATATGCCGTCCAGAACATAGACGCCGCCGGCGATCGGCTTGCCAACGGCGATCGGCACCACGTCGTTCGTGCGCCGCGCGCGCAGCTTGTCGTAGATCGAACGGGAGGCACCGTCGTCGACACCGACGATCGCGGTCTGGCCCCGACCTTGGCCGTTGAAGATGCGCGCCTTGGCGGCGACATATCCGTCCATGCCGCCGTGCCGGTCGAGATGGTCGGGCGTGATGTTCAGCAGTATGGCGACATCGAATACGACCGACGGAATACGTTCCAGCTGATACGAGGAAAGCTCCAGAACATAGCAATCGCCATCGCCGAGGGCGCGCATGGCTAACGCCGGTGGGCCGAGGTTGCCGCCGACTTCGATATTGCGGCCGTCCGCCTTGAGGATATGGCCGATCAGCGCCGTCGTCGTCGACTTGCCGTTGGTTCCGGTAACACCCACGTAGGCGGCCTTGGGCTGGCTGCGATACAACAGTTCGATATCGCAGATGACCGCGGCGCCGGCGTCACGCGCCGCGGCGGCGACCGGGTGGGGCGCCGGGTGCGTGTCGGCTATGCCGGGGCTCAAGACCAGCGTATCCGAGGGCCGCCAATCGACCTTCTGGAGGTCGCGCAATGGAACGCCGCGTCCCGCCGCCGCCTCGCGCTGTGACGTGGTATCGTCCCAAGCCGAAACGTCCGCCCCGCTCGCGATCAGTGATTCCGCCGCCGCCAGCCCCGACCGGCCGAGGCCCATGACGGCGATCGCGCGATCCCTGAAGCTGGCGACGTCGATCATCGGCTCACCTCAGCTTCAACGTTGCCAGCCCGGCCAGGGCCAGGATGGAGGCGATGATCCAGAACCGGATGACGATGGTCGGCTCGGCCCATCCCTTTTTTTCGAAATGGTGGTGCAGCGGCGCCATGCGGAAGACGCGCTTGCCGGTGAGCCTGAATGAAACCACCTGAACGATGACCGAAACCGTCTCGAGCACGAACAATCCGCCGATGATGGCGAGAACCAATTCGTGCTTGACGATGACGCTAATGGTGCCGAGGGCGCCGCCGAGCGACAACGATCCGGTGTCGCCCATGAAGACCATCGCCGGCGGCGCGTTGTACCACAGGAAGCCGAGGCCGGCGCCGGCCATGGCGCCGCAAAAGACGGCCAGCTCGCCGGCGCCGGGGATGTAGTGAATTTGGAGGTAGTTGGCGAACACGGTGTTGCCGCTGAGGTAGGCGATCAACGCCAGGCAGGTGGCGACGATCATCACCGGCACGATGGCGAGGCCGTCGAGGCCGTCGGTCAGGTTGACGGCGTTGGATGCGCCGACCATGACGAACACGGCGAAGGGGATGAAGAACCAGCCGAGGTTGACGACGACGTTCTTGAAGAACGGGACCGTGAGCACACCGGCCATCGGTTCGGCGCTGAGAAAGAGCACCAGCAAGGCGGCGAACGTCGCGATCGCGATTTCACACGAAAATTTGATCCTAGCGGGTACGCCCCGGCTGCTGCTTCGGGTTACCTTGAGATAGTCGTCGGCAAATCCGATCGCCCCGAAACCGACCGTCACCGTCAGCACGATCCAGACGAATGGATTGGTCAAATCCGCCCACAAAAGGGTCGACAGGGTGACGGCGAGAAGGATCAGGATCCCTCCCATCGTTGGAGTCCCGGCCTTGCGGATGATGTGATCCTCCGGGCCGTCCTCCCTGATCGGTTGGCCTTCGCGTTGTCGTGCACGCAGCCAGCGAATGACCAAAGGTCCGAGCGCAAAGCTGATGAGCATGGCCATGACAACGGCGCCGCCGGTTCGAAAGGTCAGGTATCGAAAAAGGTTGAAGACGCTAATTTGGTCGGCCAGTGGGGAGAGCAGGTTGAAGAGCATGGTCCGGCCTATCCCTATCGCCCATTGGCGATTCGGGCGCCGGGGCTGGCCAGGGCCGTGAGCGCGTCGACGACGATGTCCATCCGGCTGCCATGTGACCCTTTGACGATTATGACGTCGCCGCCGGCCAAGGAAGAGACGAGGTCGTCGACCAGCGCGCTGGAGTCCTTGGCGTAGCCGCCCTTCATGGCTTGCGGCAGGCTGCCGTAAAGGTGCGCCATTTCGGTCCCCGCCGCGAACACCAGGTCGACCTCGTTTTCGGTCAGCGATTCGGCGAGCGCAACGTGCAGACGCGCCGAATCCGAGCCAAGCTCGAGCATGTCGCCGAGTGCCGCGATCCGCCGTCCGCCGGCGCCGGGCTGGGTCGCGTTGAGCGTCGACAGGGCGGCGCGCATCGAGACCGGGCTGGCGTTGTAGCTGTCGTCGATCACCGTCACGGCGCCGCCGGCGACGGGAACGATGTGCCGGCGTCCGCGGCCGATACACGCCGTCAGATCACCGAGCGCCACCGCCGCCGCGCCGATATCCGCGCCGATCGCCTTTGCCGCCGCCAATACGGCCAAGCTGTTGAGCGCGTGATGACGGCCGGACAGACCGATGCGATAGCAGATCGCGCTGCCGTCGATGATCGCGGAAACCGCGGTCGAGGTCGGCTCGACGGTACAATCGACTAAACGGGCATCGGCTTCCGGATGGGCGCCAAAGCCAATCACCGTACGTACGCCGTGACTGCGGGCGACATCGTTGAGGTACGGGAAGAACGCGTTTTCGCGATTGAGGATGGCCACCCCGTCGGGCCTGATGCCTTCGAAAATCGCGCTTTTTTCCTCGGCCACATCGTGGATCGAATCGAACGCGGCGACGTGGACGGCGGCGACGGTAGTTATCACCGCGACGTTCGGCCGCACGAGCCGCGATAGAGCGCCGATCTCGCCCGGGCTGTTCATGCCGATTTCGAACACGCCGTAGGTCGCGTCAGCCGGCATGCGGGCGAGGGAGAGCGGCACGCCGATATGGTTGTTCAGGTTGCCGATGTTGGCGACGGTCGGCGCCTGCCGTTCCAGGCAGTGGCGCAGCGCTTCTTTGGTTCCGGTCTTGCCGACGCTGCCGGTGATGGCGGCGATGCGGGCGGTCGCCCGTTCGACCGAGGCGCGTCCGAGTGCGGTCAGCGCGACCAGCGTGTCGCCGACTTCGATAAGCGGCACATCGCAAGACATTCCGTCGGGAACTCGGTCGACGACCGCCGCCACGGCACCCTTGGCGACGGCATCGGCAATAAATGCGTGGCCATCGAAATTAGGTCCTCGGAGGGCCACGAACAGGTCGCCGGGGCGTAGCGAGCGGCTATCTATGGAGACGCCGGTCGCCGTCCATTCGCCCGCTACCGGGGCGCCGACAGCACCGGCGACATCAATTGCGGTCCACAATGGGGGAGCCGCGATCACGGCTCATCCTCAAGCGCAACCACAGCATCGCGCGCGACCGTCACGTCATCGAAAGGAATAACCCGGTTGCCGACCGTCTGGCCCTGCTCGTGACCCTTGCCGGCGATCAGAAGGGTATCGCCGGGCCTTAGTTCGGCGACGGCGCGGGCGATCGCACGGGCGCGGTCGCCGATCTCTTCGCAGCCGGGGCAGCCGGCGAGGACTTCGGCGCGGATGGCTGCCGGGTCTTCGGTTCTAGGATTGTCGTCGGTTACGAAAACCACGTCCGCGCTGCGGGCCGCGGCGGCGCCCATCGCGGGACGCTTGCCGCGATCGCGGTCGCCGCCGGCGCCGAAGACGCAGAACAGTCGCCCCCGGGTGTGGGGCCGCAGCGATTCCAGGACCGTTTGAAGGGCACCGGGCGTGTGCGCGTAATCGACGAAAATAGCCGCGCCACGGGGATGGCCGGTGACCGGCTCGAGCCGGCCGCGCACACCCTGAAGTTTCGCCAGCGCCGCGACGGCGGCATTCGGTTCGCCGCCTTCGGCGATGACGAGGCCGAGCGCGGCGAGGGCGTTCATCGCCTGGAAGGCGCCGGTCAACGGCAGCCGGATATGGTGGACCGCGCCATCGATCGCAATCGTCAGATCCTGGCCGCCCGGGTCCAGGTCTTGGCGAACGAGTCGCAGCTCCCGTCCCGCGCGGCCGTACTCGATAACGCCGTGGCCGTGGTCGCGGCACAGCGCGGCGAGGCTTTCGAACTCGGGCGCGTCCGCATTCAGAATCGCGGCGCCGCCGGGCGCCATGACCTCGCGGAACAGGCGCGCCTTGGCGGCCAGATAGGTCTCCATCGAGCCGTGATAGTCGAGATGATCGCGCGACAGGTTGGTGAACGCGGCGGTGGTGACGCGAACCCCGTCGATGCGGAATTGCTCCAATCCGTGGCTCGAGGCCTCGAAGGCGAGGTGGGTAACGCCCCGGTCGGCGAGCTTGGCAATCTCCTGGATCAAGGCCACTGGGTCGGGTGTGGTCAGGGAGAGGGTTTCGCAATAATGCGAGGCCTCAATACCAAGAGTGCCAAGGCTCGCCGCCGGGTAACCGAGATGCGCCCAAATCTGGCGCGTGAAACTGACGACCGAAGTCTTGCCGTTGGTGCCTGTGACGGCGGCGACGTGCTGCGGCTGCCGTCCATAGAAGGCCGCTACCATCAAGGCGAGGCGGCGGCGCGGGTTCAAATCGAGAAGGTGTGGAATTTCCTCCGGTAGAATTTCTTGCGGCGTATCGAGCGGCGCCAGAACCGCGGCCGCGCCGTGGGCGACGGCCTGGGCGATATAATCTCGACCGTCGGCATGCGATCCGGGAACGGCGGCGAAGAGAAAACCGGGCTCGACGCGGCGCGAATCCATGGTCAAACCATGGATTTCCGTGTTCTCCATCGCCGCCGTCGGTCGGTTTTCCATTCCACTCGCTTCCATCAATTCACTCAGCCGCACGGACCTTTCCTTTTGCCGCCGCCTGCTTGAATGCGGCCGACGTAGAGTTTTCCTGTGACGCCGCGATGTCGAAGGACCGCGGAATGTCGAGCATCGGCGCGACCCGCTCGATGACGCGGCCGACGATGGGCGCCGCCACCATCCCGCCGGTGGCGTAGCCATGTGTCTTCTCATTGCCCTTCGGCTCGTCGACCAGAACGACCACGACGTAGCGTGGATCGTTCATCGGGAATGCGCCGACAAAGGACGACAGCAACTTGTTGTGGACATAACCGCGATCGCCGATTTTCTCGGCGGTGCCGGTCTTGCCGCCGACCATCAGCCCGGGAACGTCCGCCCGTTTGCCGGTGCCGTGAGTGACCGCGAGCCGGAGCAACCACTGCATTGCCGCCGAGGTGCGTGGCGATATCACTTGGCGGCCGATGGGATGCTCGTCGCCCAGCCGCTTCAGCAATGTGGCGGGGCGGAGCACGCCTCCGTTGACCACCGCGGCGGTGGCGCTGGCGAGTTGCAGCGGGCTGATCGATATGCCGTGCCCGAAGGCGACCGTCGCGGTGTTGATCTCCCGCCATCGCGCCGGGGAAAGGGGATGTCCGGACTCGGGCAACTCGATCGAGGCCGGGCGCAACAAATCGAGGTCCTGGAGAAACCGGCGCTGACCGTCAATGCCGACGTCGAGCGCCATCTTGGCGGCACCGATGTTCGACGAATAGATGAAGATCTCGGGCACCGAAAGCCAACGGCGCTTCGGCTTGTAGTCGTCGATAGTAAAGCCGGCGAGGCGAATCGGCCGGGTGGCGTCATAGCCGCCGTCGAGAGCGACCACGCCGCTCTCCAACGCCATCGCGGTGGTGAATATCTTGAACGTTGACCCCATTTCGTAGACGCCGAGGGTGGCGCGATTGAAACGACCGGCGCGATCGCCGTCGGTCGGCGTATTGGCGTCGTAGTCGGGCAGCGAAGCCATCGCCAGGATTTCGCCGCTATGCACGTCGATGATGATGCCGGCGGCGCCGAGCGCCTTGAATTCGCCGATCGCGGCCTGGAGTTCGCGCCGCAGTGTGTGCTGAACGCGGGTGTCGATCGATAGCTGAACCGAAGCCGAGGTGCTGGTCAGGATGTCTTCGAAATAGCGTTCGACGCCACCGAGGCCCTTGTTGTCGACATCGGTGAGGCCCAAGACATGCGCGGCAAGCCGGCCCTGCGGATAGACCCTGCGCTCTTCGCGTTGGAAATAGAGGCCCGGAATGCCGAGACGATTGACCGCGTATTTTTGCTGCGGCGTAAGATGTCGGCGGATCCAAACGAAGCGGCGTTCGCTTTCGAGCCGCGCAACCAGTTCGCTTTCCGACAGCTCGGGCAAGACGCGGACCAGCCGCCGGGCAGCGTCGCGAGCATCGATGACCAGTTTCGGATCAGCATAAAGCGACGCCGTCGGGAGGCTGGTCGCCACGATCACGCCGTTGCGGTCGACGATGTCGGCGCGCTCCATGCGGTAGGTCTGATTGACCGGTGCCTGGGACAATCGCGGTTCGGCGCCGCCCTCGATCATCGCCATGTCGACGAGCCGCAAGCCGATGACGGTGAACGCGATGGCGAACATCAGCCCGCCCATCAACATCCGCGTCCGGCCTCGTTCGAGCACCAGCTTCGTGGCGCCGTCGAAACGGATGCGGCCGCCATCGTGTGCCGCGCTCGTCGGCGCTTGGGGGGCTGCTCGGCGCCGGAACATCACTGCGAACCTCTGCCGCCCGCGGCGAGGGTCGGCTTGATGCGCGGCGTCGGAATCGCGGCAACCGGCGCCACTTGTTGGTCGTTCGAAGTCAGGGCCGAAACTTGAACTTCGTGGCGCTGCGTCTCGGGCTCCAGATCCAAGTGGCGTTCGGCCAGATCCTGGAGCCGGCCAGGCCGATTCAAAAAGGCCCATTCCGCCTTGAGGACATGGATCGCCTCCTGATAGGCGATGATCTCGCCATTGCGCTTGGCAAGGTCTTCCTCCAGCGCGACCACGTCGTACTTGAGCTGGTACATCGAATATCCGGTCACCGCGGCGAGCGCGAACCAGATCAGGGTCGACCGCCGCATCATTGAGGGATCTCCTGCGGCCAGGCCGGCGCCGGGGTTCGCTCGGCGGCCCGTAACCGGGCCGAGCGGGCGCGCGGGTTGGCGCTGATTTCCGACGTTTCGGGGCGAATCGGTTTGCCGCCGAGGAGGCGGAAGGTGGCCTCGCGCCCGTTTGCGCCCTCTGGCAGATGGCGCGACGGCCGCGGCGCGCGGCCGCTGCGCAGCTTCAGAAAGTCCTTAACGGCGCGATCCTCCAGCGAGTGGAACGCGACGACGGCGAGACGGCCGCCGGCGGCCAACAGGGCCTCCGCCGCCTCGAGGCCGCGGCGCAACTCGCCCATCTCGTCGTTGACGTAGATGCGGAGCGCCTGAAACGTCCGTGTCGCCGGATGCAGGCCATCCTTGGCGCGCGGTACGGCGTGGGCGACGATTTCGGAAAGCTCGGCCGTGCGGGTGATCGGCCGGTTGCGCCGGGCCTCGCCGATGGCATGGGCAACCCGCCGCGAACGGCGTTCTTCGCCATACTTATAGATAATGTCCGCGAGTTCATTCTCGGCCATCGAGTTGACAACGTCGGCGGCGCTTGGCCCGTCCTGGGACATGCGCATATCCAGCGGGCCGTCGTGTTGAAACGAAAAGCCACGGTGTGCGTCGTCGAGTTGCGGCGAGGACAGGCCGAGATCGAGCGCGACGCCGGCGACGTCGCGTATATCGAGCAGTCGCGCCATGTCGCCGAAGCGACCCGCGACCAACTTAAGGCGATCGCCGAATTCTTCTTCCATCGCGGCCCCGCGCGCGATCGCGTCGGGGTCGCGGTCAATGGCCCAGACCCGGCAGTCGGCGGCGCCGAGGAAGGCGCGGCTATAACCGCCGCCACCGAAGGTGCCGTCAACGATGATGGCGCCGTCGCGGGGTTGCAGAAGGGCGACCACTTGGTCGATCATGACGGGCACGTGTCCGCCGCCCGAAATATTTCGCGCCGCCGCGGTCATTCGCCGTTCCCCCGCGGCCTTAGACTCAGCGTTGCACCCTGGGATTTGGCGCGCCCTCGCGCCGCCGCCAGACGCTGGTTGAACGCCTCCGGTTGCCAAATTTCGAAGGTTTCGCCGCGGCCGACAAACGCGGCCTGGTCGGTAATCTCGGCATGGTCGGCCAAATTCTGGGCTAGCAGGATGCGGCCATCGCCATCGAGCGAGAGCTGATGCGCGTCGGCGAAGATCGTCGCCGACAGGTCGTCCTGGGCGTCGGAAAAGAGATCGAGGTCGGTTACGCTGGTCGACAATCGCTCCATGAAATCCATGCCGCAGCCGATGATGGCCGAATCCTTATAGGATCGGAATGCGACGATTCCGTGGAAACTCTGGCCCTGGAGCGCGGCGCGAAAGCTGGCCGGAACGGACACGCGGCCCTTCCGATCCACTTTGTTGACATATGTCGACAGAAAAAGCGTCACCGATCTCCCCCAGACCATCCTTCGCCAACCCGAATACAGCGAAGGCCCGACGCCCCACCGGGCTCCCACCCGTTTTATATGGGACAATATGGGATATCATGGGGAAAACTGGGCGTCAATGGAAATGTAAAGTAAATATATGGTTAAAACCAAGGCTTTCCAGGTGCAATTTGAGAGCTTGATGTATTGCGACGGCATCAATACCGGGAATGCCAGAAGACTCGTCGCCGATTGCCCGATTTATTCTCCTTCATTCAAATGTTCTTGTTATGTTCTATTACAATAGATTAAGGAAGTTGGTGATTTGACCTTACTCCAAAGCTGAATTATCGAGACCAAACCTTTGTAAGGTAGCGATTTGGCCGTCGGTGGCGCGTGAGCGAATGGTGTCAAAGGCGGACCCCATCGGGGCGACGGCAATGACCGGCCGGGGCCGTCGACCGAGCCACGTCCGGTCGCCCAAGGCGTTGAAAAATAGGTCAGGTGGCCTGTAAGCCGGGTTCTGTCCCGGCGCCCCTCGCGGCGCGCCATGGATGGCCATTCATCTGGGACGTCCGTCTCCGGACGCCTCGCGCGACCGACCCGGGCGGCATCGCGGGAACGCGACTGCCGGCGAACCGGCGACCGCCCCTACTTGGTCTTGCTCCCGGTGGGGTTTACCGTGCCGCGCCCGTTACCGGCCGCGCGGTGCGCTCTTACCGCACCCTTTCACCCTTGCCGGCGCGCCCGGAGGCGGGCCGGCGGTTTGCTTTCTGTGGCACTTTCCCTAGGGTCGCCCCCGCCGGGTGTTACCCGGCACCGTGTTCCCGTGGAGCCCGGACTTTCCTCCCCCCGCCCGCGAACGAGCGAAGAGCGGCCATCCGGCCACCTGACCTTTTCCGTAGGTAGCGACTGGTGGGCTTGCCGTCAATCCATCATGCCGACCACGGCCCTCGCAAGGGCAGCCGTTTCACCGTCGATCTCGCCGTCGATCCGCCGTGGCCGGTAATGACGTTGAAACGCGACCACGCTGTCCGTCACGGTCTGCGCGCGGTCGCCACCACCCGACATGCAATAGCCAAACGCCGCGAGGTCGTCCGCCGCCGCGGCAAGATCGACTGCCGACGTGTCGACGTCCTGTGGCCAAACGCCGATGCCGGCGGCCGCGAGACCGGGCCAATCGAACATCTCTCCAGGGTCGAGCTTGCGCGACGGCGCGACGTCCGAGTGTCCGAGGACTCGCCATCGCGGGATCGGGTGGCGGGCGATGATTTCGCCGGCGAGATCGATGAGGGCCGCGATTTGCGCTTGCGGAAACGGACGGTAGCCGAATTCGTGGCCGGGATTGACCAACTCGATACCGATCGAGCGGCTGTTGATATCGGCTTCTCCCGCCCAACAGCTGCGGCCGGCGTGCCAGGCGCGCCGCTCTTCGGCAACCAGACGATAGACCGTCCCATCCTCGTCGATCATGTAGTGGGCACTGACCCCCGTTTCGGCATCGGTCAGCCGATCGAGGGCGTCGGCCGCCCGTTCCATTCCGGTGTAATGGAGCAACAGAATATCCACCGGGTTGCTTACCCGCGGCCCGTGGTTGGGTGACCAGCGGTCGATTTTTTTTGCCCCGGTTCGAGACATGCCGTCGTGCGCCGCCTGCGATTGTGTCCGGCCCGACGATAAACGGTCGCGGCGTTCGGCAATAGACCCGATCGACGTCGCGCCGCAAAGAGTTGAAATGGCCGCCGCCGACCTGTATTGCTGCGCCCATCCACACCGGTTCCGGCCCGTTCCAAACCTTTCCCGAATTGCCATGGCGCATAGATCGAAGCATTCCCGCTGGGCGCGACAGGCGGTGTCGCCGTCGCCCGTTAGCGTCTGCAACGCACCGTGACCGTGGAACTCGCCATCATCGTGCCGACCCTCAACGAGGTCGGCAACGTCCGGCCGCTGTTCGAACGCATCGGCCGCGCATTCGATAGCGACGCCTGGGAAATCGTCTATGTCGACGACGATTCGATCGACGGAACGGGCGATGAACTGCGACGGCTGGCGCGAGAGAATGACCGGGTCCGGGTGATCCACCGCATCGGCCGATCCGGATTGTCCTCGGCCTGCATCGAAGGCATCCTGGCAACCGAAACGCCCTTCGTTGCCGTCATCGACGCCGATCTCCAGCATGACGAGACCTTGTTGCCGACGATGTTGGAGGTGCTGAAGAGCGAGGATGTCGAGATCGTTGTTGGCAGCCGCTTCCTGGAAGGCGGCAGCGCCGAAGGGTTGTCGTCATCGACACGCGAGCGGATGAGCCTGCTGGCGCGCCGTATCAGCCGGATCGTGACGCGCATGCCGCTCACCGACCCGATGAGCGGCTTCTTCATGTTGCGGCGCGAACTGTTCGATGAGGCGGCCCACGGATTGACCGCGCGCGGCTACAAGATCCTGCTCGACATTCTCGCCACGGTGCGCCGCCCGGTGCCGGTGCGGGAACTGCCGTTCCACTTCCGCGCGCGCCATTCGGGCAAGAGCAAGCTCGACGTTCTGGTCTCGCTCGAATTCCTCATGCTGGTCCTCGACAAGCTGTTTCGCGGCTGGATCCCGGTCGGGTTCATGCTTTACGTAATGGTCGGGTTGGGCGGCCTCGCCGTGCATCTGACCTTGCTCGGCTTGCTGTTCCGGATCGGCGAGTTTCCGTTCATGTGGTCGCAGGCGATCGCCACCATCGTTGCGATGACCGTCAACTTTCACCTCAACAACATCATCACGTTCCGCGAACGACGGCTCGGCGGCTGGCTCGCGCTGCGCGGCCTGGCAACCTTCTACGCCGCGTGCAGCATCGGCGCCGTGATCAACGTGACCGTCGCTCAGTTTCTCTTCGATCGGGGTGTGATCTGGTTCCTCGCCGGGTTCAGCGGTGCCGTCGTCGGCGCGGTGTGGAACTACGGCATGAACGCCACCTTCACCTGGCGCAAGCGCTAGGAAGGGCTAGAGAATTTCAGTTTTTGATTGCATCGCTCCGATTCTAAATGGGGAGAGAGCGACGTGGCGGTCTCATTTCCGTCATCCCGGGCGCGGCGCAGCGCGAAGCGGTGCACCGCAGAACCGGGATCGATCCCGGATTAGCAAAGCAGCACTTCGTGCCGCATCGCATCCGGGACGACGAAGGGGCGAAGGTCGAATCAATCAAACGCTGATTGGACCTAGCGGTCGGGCTGCGCTTCCGGCGCGATCATGCGCGGGCGGCGGATGATGATGACCGCGACACCGGCCAATATCGCGGTACCGCCGACCAGGACCCGCCAGGTCAGGGCTTCGTCGAGCATGGTGACACCGGACAGCACGCCGAACAGCGGCACCAACAGGGTGAACGGCATGGTCTGGTTGACCTCGTAGCGCGGGATCAGGAAATACCACGCGCCATAGCCGACGATGGTGACCATCACCGCCATGTAGAGGATGGCCGCATAGGCCTGCCATGGGGCATCGACCAGCGCTATGGCCGCGCCGGGCTCGAAGGCCCACGAGGCGAGCAGAAGTTGGGGCGCGGTAAACAGCGACAGCCAGGCGTTGAGCTGGAAGCCGTCGATCGGGCCCATGCGCTTGATCACGATATTGCCGAACGCCCACATCAGCGATGCGGCGATGACCAGGCCAAGCGGCAGAAGGTTGCCGTCGAACCGCGGCTCTCCGGCCAGAACGACGACGCCGAGGATGGCGGCTGCCATGCCCAACAAACGTCGCCAGCCGAGATAATCCTTGAAGAAGAAGGCGGCGAGCAGAGCGGCGAAGGGGACCTGCATTTGGATGGCGATGGAGGCGACCGAAGCATCGATGCCGCGCAGGCCATAGAACATGAAGCCGAAATGGAGACTGCCCATGACCAGCGACAGCACGATGATCGATCCCCACTGGCCGCGGGGCCGGCCGACGAACGGCAGCAGCATCGCGGCGACCAGAGCGAAACGGGAACCGGTCAGCATCAATGGATCGAGATGCATCAACCCGATCTTCGCGATGACGAAATTCAATCCCCAAATCGCCATCACGGCGACCGCGAGCACGATGTGAACGGGGCGCATGGAGCTAGCCGGTCGGTTCCAGAGACTCGCTCAGTGTCTCGAGTTCGAGCCAGCGATCCTCCATCTTTGTTCGCTCCTGGATCGCTTCTTCGAGACGCCTAGTGGCGCCGTCGAAGCCCTCGCGGTCCGTGGTGTAAAAGGCGCCATCGGACAATTTGTCCTCGAGCGTGGCGATCTCGGCGCTGATCGCCTCGATCAGGCCGGGCAGGATTTCGAGCTGACGCCGGTCCTTGTAGCTCAGCTTCGTTTGCCGGCGCGGCCGCTCTCTGGTCCGTGGCGCCGCCTCGCTCTTGGGCGCCTTGAACGCGACCGCCCCGCGCCTGTTTTCTTTGCGCTGGGTTAGATAGTCGCTGTAGCCGCCGGCGTACTCGGTGGCCCGGCCGTCCCCTTCCATGGCGATCGTACCGGTGACGATGCGATCGAGGAAATTTCGGTCGTGGCTGACCAGCAGCAACGTTCCCGGATAGTCGCTCAGCATGTCCTCGAGCCGCTCGAGGGTGTCCATATCGAGGTCGTTGGTCGGTTCGTCGAGCACCAACAGCTCGCTCGGCCGGGCCAGGATCTTAGCCAGCAGCAGGCGGTTGCGCTCGCCGCCGGACAAACTGCTGACCGGACTCTTGGCTTGCTTCGGATCGAATAGGAAATCCTTCAGGTAGGCCACCACGTGGCGCGGCCGGCCATGCACCCAGACCGTGTCGCCGCCGCCGGGGCACAGGGTCTGCCACAGGGTCTGCTCGCGGTCGAGAATCGCACGATGCTGGTCGAAATAGGCCACGGTCAGGCTCTTTGTCAAGCGCACCCGTCCGCCGTCGGGCTCGAGATCTCCGACCAAGAGCCGCAGCAATGTCGTCTTTCCGGCGCCGTTGGGGCCGAGGATACCGATGCGGTCGCCGCGCAGGATGCGGGTCGAAAAACCGTTGACGATCGATAGGGGCTGGTCGGCGCCGGGAAAGCTCTTGGACAGGTCCTTGGCATCGATGACGACACGGCTTTTCAACTCGCCGTCCTCGGCGGCGATCTTGGCGCGCGCTTTCTCACCGATCAGGGTTGCGCGGACCGCGCGGAGATCCTGCAGGCGGCGCAGACGACCCTGATTGCGCCGCCGCCGCGCCGTCACGCCGCGATGCAGCCAACGCGCTTCGGCGGCCAACTTGCTGTCGAGTTTCTCGACCGCTCGGGCCTCGGCGGCGTAGACATCTTCCTGCCACGAATCGAAGGCTGCAAACCCCTTGTCGAGGCGCCGCAGGCGGCGGCGGTCGAGCCACAGGGTCCGATTGCTCACATTGGCGAGAAAGGTCCGGTCGTGGCTGACGACCAGCACCGAGCCGGGATAGTCGCGGAGAGTCCGCTCGAGCCATTCGATTGTCGCGAGGTCGAGATGGTTGGTCGGCTCGTCGAGCAACAGGATATCCGGCCGCCCGGACAAGACCCGCGCCAGACCGGCACGCCGACCTTCGCCGCCGGAGAGCGAATGTAGCGGGCGCGCGCCATCGAGACCGACCTGATCGAGCGCGGCGTCAACTTCGTGGCTCGCGGCGCCGCCGGCGGACACATACTCGAGCACCGTCTGATCCGGTGCCAGGACCGGCTCCTGGGGCAGGTAGGCAAGCCGGGTGCCCGGTTGCAAGAACGTGTCGCCGCTATCCGGTTCGATTTCTCCCGCCAGCATTCGCAGCAATGTCGTCTTGCCGGAGCCATTGCGGCCGACCAAGCACGCCCTTTCGCCGGCGCCGATGCGGAGATCGACGCCTTCAAAAAGCACATTATCGCCGAGCCTGAGGTGGATGTCGGCGATGGTCGTGAGCGGCGGTGCCGACATTCCGTCGTTCCGGATGATGATGTTTTTCTATGATCGCAGGCAAAACCTACCGGCGACGCGCGGCGATCCTAGACGGGCTTCCCGGCTTTGACCACCGGCGAACGCGCAGGCCACCGTTGCGTCGCGTGCGGGACGGACGGCGGTTACAGGGTAATGCGCAACCCGTCCTCGGCGGTCTCGTAGTCGGCGTCGTCGCGGTGCGCCAGCATTTCGGTTCCCATATGGGTCAGCATGACGCGGTGTGCACCGACCCGCGGCAATTGATCCTTCAGGGTCATGTAATCGAGGTGATGCTTGACCGGCTTGTCGTACATCGACGCTTCGATAATGAAGAGATCGGTATCGCGGCCGAGCGGGATCAGCGATTCGGTCCATCCCGTATCGCCCGAATAGGCGATCGTGCGGCCGGCACAGGTGACACGCAGGCCGTAGGGGGGACACCCGCAGGCATGGGCGACCTCGATCGGCATCACTTCGACGCCGCAGACTTCGACCGCGACCTCGGCATCGAGCTCTCGTACGTCGACGTCGAACCGTCTCTCGACCTTGGTCGAGCCCGGATACATCACCTCCATCAGGCTGTCGAGGCGGGTCGCCGTGCCGGGCGGGCCGGTCACGATCAATGGCCGCTCGCGGCGCGTGAACTGGGCATCGATAATGAGGAACGGCAATCCGCCGAAATGGTCGCCGTGCAGGTGGGTCAGCAGCACCGCGTCGATCTCGCCCGGGTCGATGCCGTGCTTCTTGAGCGCGATGAGCGACGATGCGCCGCAATCGATCAGAACCCGGCCGCCGGCGTGAGAGACCATGAAACAGGTCTGGAACCGGCCGCCATTGCCGAACGCATCGCCACAGCCCAGGACCATCACCTCGACGCTGCTCAGCTTATTCCCCTTTCCTTGCTGACCCGGTCCCAGGCACCGTTGATCGTCGCCAGCTTATCGTTGGCGAGATCGATGAACTCCTGCGGCATGCCTTGGGCGACCAACGTATCCGGGTGGTTCTCGCGCACCAGTTTGCGGTAGGCCGATTTCAGTTCCGCATCGCCGGCCTCCCGGGTCATCCCGAGGATGACGTAAGGATCGGCCTTCTGCGGCCCCATCTGTTCGGCCTCGATACGGCTGAAGGTCGCCGCGTCGAAGCCGAAGATTTCCGAAACGCGATGGAGGAATTCCTTTTCCTTGGCGTGATAAACGCCGTCGGCGCGGGCGATGTGGAACAGCGCGTTGAGCAGTTCCTCGAGCACCCGCGGATGATTG
The DNA here is from genome assembly GCA_024244705.1 of Alphaproteobacteria bacterium. Classification (NCBI taxonomy): domain Bacteria; kingdom Pseudomonadati; phylum Pseudomonadota; class Alphaproteobacteria; species Alphaproteobacteria bacterium. Next base: position 67,623 of record JAAEOK010000075.1, on the reverse strand, counting down.
CGGAACATGCGCGCGACTTGCTCGGCGTAGGGCTCGAACCCGCGTGCGTCCTGCCGCGCCTGGTTGAAGACGCGGGAGACGTTCTTGATCTCGTTCTCCGGAACTTGGAAGACTTCGCGGAAGGCGTTGATTTCGTCCTTGGTGACGACGCCGTCGGCCTTCGCCATCTTGGCGCCCAAGACGATGACCGCAATGGTGAAGGCGATGCGCTTGGTCGCCGCGTCGGGGTCGACGTCATCGCTCTGTTGCGTTCGGTATCGGTCGACCGCGTGTCCCGCGATCACGCCGACCAGCGCGCCCAACGGCCCGCCCATCGCGAAGCCGGCCGCGCCGCCTAGAATCTTGCCCCAGACGCTCATCGTGCGCGGTCATGCCGCGTTGGATCGGCGGCCGGCGTTGGGGAGGGCGCGGACATCAGCCGCCTCCGCCGGGGCCAATCAGACCGAGACCGGGCAGCCGCAACTTGAGATCGAGCGGATCGATGCCGATGCCGAGGCCGAGCACGCTCAACTCGATTCCCTCCTCGCTCCCCGCCAGAATGCCGAACACCCCGCCGAGCGACAGCTGATAGCCGGTTCCGCTCGGCGTCGGGGCGACAATGGCGCCGCCGGCCAGGTAATCCTTGCCGACCGCGGTCGGCGGCAGATCGAGGCGCAACGCGGGCACCAGCCGGGCGACGAAGGCGGTGAAGGTATTGCTGTTGGGTCCCGGCCACACGCGGTAGGCATCGTTGTGCGGGTAAGCGGTGACGGCACGCTCGATCGCGGGGATCGCGGCGGCGGCCTCGGTGCCGCGCAACTCGGCGAGAACCTCGGGGGCGCTGCCGAACCATTCGGTATCCGGCCGCCGATCGCGGATGGCTACCGCCGGTAGGCCTCGGTAGTGGCGCCAGCCGATCACCTCATAGGTGGTGTAGGTGGCGGCATTGGCCGGCTTGACCGCGATCCAGGTATGGATGCCGAAGGCGCCGCGCCAGGAAAAGGCACGGGCGGCATAGACTTGGACCAGGGCCTCCTGGGTTGCGGTCGGATCGGGGGCGATGCCGGTCACATTATGGGTCGCTGTCCGCCAGTCGCCGCGCAGCGGCGCGACACCGGTCGCGATTGTGGCCAGGGGCCCCATCAGAACCAGTAGGACGAGACAGAGGAACAAAACCATCAAGCGTCGCGCCATCCTCATGGTGCCGACGCTAGCCGTGGATTGCGTTCGGATCAAGGCGTGGATCGAAACCGCGGCCGAACGCGATACCGCGCCGACGAGGTTGTTGCAGGTCGAATGGGGCTCGGCGCAAGGTAGGCGCCGTCAGGCTGCTCGACCCGCCGGGGTCCCGGGTTACGGCGGCCGCGACAGGGCCAATTGCGAAAGAGGTGCGATGTCCGCCGCTCGAGCTTCGACCGTCAGCCATCGGCTGAGCGCCAATCGCCTTTCATTGTCGGTCGCCGGGGCGACGGTGCTGGCGTGGATCGCGGTCGAAATTCTGGCGACGGCATACGCGGGCAACGTCGCCGCCGGTGCAACGGGCCCGTTGTTCGAGCTCATCGCCGGGCACTTTGCCCTGCGCTGGAAGTTCTCCGACCTGCCGCCGGTGATGACGTGGCAGGCGATCGTCGCCGTCATCCAGGCCTTCATCTTGGCTGCCGGTTTCGGTTGGCTGCTGGCGCTGCGCGACGGGTTCGTTCGCTGGATCATGGGCGCCGACGCCTATGCCCGTCTGGCCGATCCGCGCGCCTTGCAGGTGCTTTGCGCCGTTCTCTTCACGGTGTTCCTTGGCGCTCACCTCGGCACCGGCCTGTTCCGCGACTACGCCGCCCATGCCATCCAATGGTCGGCAACGCTCGACGGCCTCGATCCATGGCGCGACCCGGCGGCCGGCAACAATGCCTACGGCCCCCTGTTCAATGTGTTCGCCGTCGCCTTCGCGGTGAATCCGTTGTGGCCGGTGGCGCTGTTCCTCTATCTCTGGTTCGGCTGCTGGCTGTTCATTCTCGGCCGGCTGCTCGACCAGGGCGGACGGCCGTTCGAATCCGCTTTGTTCGCTTCCGTGCTCTTCGTCATGGGCCCCTATTTCTGGGTTCTGCTCGGCTTCTACGCCCATTTCGACATCGTGCCGGCCGCCGCCGCGTTGTTCGCGGTCCACTTGGCCCTCGCCAAGCGGCCGCTCGGCGCCGGGGCGATCCTGGGCCTCGGCGTGCTGGCCAAGTTCTACCCGATCATCGTGCTGCCGTTCCTGATAGTGCGCGGGCGTGCGATCGACTGGCGTCCGGCGCTCGGCTGCGCCCTCGTCGTGGCGGTCGGCACCGCGGTCGCATTCGCGATCTGGGGCGATTCCATATTCGACCCGGTGGCCTATGCCGCCGATCGCCGCACCCGCCATCTGTCGATCCTTCGCGTCGGCGAGGGTCGCATCGTCGCGGCATTGACCGGCCAGCAATTCTCGTTGCGCGCGCTCGGCGTACCGCTCGCCGCCCTCTGCGGCCTCGCGCTCTTTGCCTATTGCGTGTGGAAGGACATCGACGCCGAGGTCGGCGCCGCCCTGGCGCCGGTCGTCGTGCTGCTGTTCTACCCGCTCGCCCACTTCCAATTCTTCGCGATTTGCTTCTTGCTGATCGCCTATTGGTACGCCACCGATCGAAGCGGCCTTTTCCAGTCCGCCGGCTTGCGCCGCGCGACGGTCCTCTATCTCGGCTGGGTCTCGGCGTTCGCGGTTCTGTTCTATCTGTCTCAGGGTCATATGCGGCAGGATCCGGCGCGCTGGGTGCGCGACTTCGCCGGCCTGCCGGCGTTCCTTTTCGGAGTCTATTTCGTCTGGGCGGCGTTGCGCGCCGCGACGAAGGGCGGGGTCAAGAAACACCTGGCTTGACCTGATCCCAGGAAACGATAGCTTCGCCGGAAATCGGCACCTGGGATAAATGTTGATGACCGACGGCCACTGGCAGTTCTGGATCGATCGCGGCGGCACCTTCACCGACGTCGTCGCCAAGCGCCCGGACGGCGCCGTGGTCACCCACAAACTGTTGTCGGAAAATCCCGAACAATACGCCGACGCGGCACTTCAGGGGGTCCGTGAGCTGCTCGGCCTGGACAGCGGCGATGCGATACCGGAGGCCGATATCGACGCCGTCAAGATGGGCACGACGGTGGCGACCAACGCATTGCTGGAGCGCAAGGGCGACCGTACCGTTCTGGTCATCACCAAAGGCTTCGCCGATGCCCTGCGCATCGCCTACCAGAACCGCCCCAGATTGTTCGACCGGCACATCGTACTCCCCGAACTGCTGTACGAGCGGGTGATCGAGGTCGACGAGCGTGTGCGCGCCGACGGTCAAGAAATCGTGGCGGTCGATCTCGACCCCGCCGGTGAGAGCTTACAGCAAGCCTACGACGACGGCATCCGTTCGACGGCCATCGTCTTCATGCACGGCTATCGCTATCCAGATCATGAGCGCGCGGTGGCAGAGCTGGCGAAGCGGATCGGCTTCACCCAGATCTCCGTGTCCCACGGCGTGAGCCCGCTGATGAAGCTGGTCAGCCGCGGCGACACGACGGTCGTCGACGCTTATCTATCGCCGATCCTGCGGCGCTATGTCGATCGGGTCGCGACCGAGCTCGGCGACGTCCGGCTGATGTTCATGCAATCCAACGGCGGCCTGACCGACGCCCGCTTCTTCCAGGGCAAGGACAGCATCCTGTCGGGTCCGGCCGGCGGCGTGGTGGGTATGGTGCGGACCGCCGAGATGGCGGGGTTCGGCGAGATCATCGGCTTCGACATGGGCGGCACCTCGACCGACGTGTCCCATTACAACGGGGAATACGAGCGCGCCTTCGAGACCCAGGTCGCCGGCGTCCGCATGCGCGCGCCGATGATGCAGATCCGCACCGTCGCCGCCGGTGGCGGCTCGATCCTCGTTTTCGACGGCATGAAATACCGCGTTGGTCCCGAATCGGCGGGCGCCAATCCTGGTCCCGCCTGCTACCGGCGGGGCGGTCCGTTGGCGGTCACCGACTGCAATGTGATGCTGGGCAAGATCCAGCCCGAATTCTTCCCCAAGGTGTTCGGGCCCAATGCGGACCGGCCGCTCGACGGCGACGTGGTTCGTGACAAGTTCGCCGCGTTGGCCGCCGAGATCAAGGCTCGCACCGGAGACGCCCGCACGCCGGTCGAAGTCGCCGAGGGATTTCTCCGCATCGCCGTCGATAACATGGCGAATGCGATCAAGGAGATCTCGATCCAGCGCGGCTATGACGTCACCGAATACACCCTTTGCTGCTTCGGTGGCGCCGGCGGCCAGCACGCCTGCCTGGTCGCCGACGCGCTCGGCATGACACGGGTCTTCCTTCATCCCTTCGCCGGCGTGCTGTCGGCCTATGGCATGGGTCTCGCGGATATGCGGGTGATTCGCGAACAGGCGGTGGAGGCCCGTCTCGGCGACGAGATTTTACCCGACCTGAAAGCCGTGCTCGAACGGCTCGAGGCCGAAGGCCGTGCCGAAATGCGCGCCCAGGGCATCGACGACGACCACATCCGCGTCAAGCACACGATCCACCTCCGCTACGACGGCACCGATGCGCCGCTGATCGTCGATTTCGGCGATACCCAGGTCATCATCGCGAGCTTCGAGCACGCCCATCGCCAGCGCTACGGCTTCGTCGTCCCCGACAAGCCCCATGTCGTCGAGGCGGTGGCGGTCGAGGTCATCGGCCTGACCGAAACCGTCGAAGATCCGGTGGTGGCCGAGCAGGGCGCGCCATCGGCGTTGCCCGACGCCCTGGCCCGGGTCGCCATGGTCAGCGGCGGCGGCAATTACGAGACCCCGGTCTATGCCCGCGAGACGCTTCGGCCCGGGCACCGCATCGACGGTCCCGCCGTGCTCATCGAGGCGACCAGCACGACGGTCATCGAGCCCGGCTGGCAGGGCGAGATCACGCCGCGCAACCATGTCGTCATGACCCGCGTGGTGCCGCTACAACGGGCCTCCGCGGTGGGCACCAAAGTCGACCCGGTGATGCTGGAAATCTTCAACAACCTGTTCATGTCGATCGCCGAGCAGATGGGCGCGACGCTCGAAAACACAAGCTATTCGGTCAACATCAAGGAACGGCTCGATTTCTCCTGCGCCATCTTCGACCAGCACGGGCAGCTGATCGCCAACGCGCCCCACATGCCGGTCCATCTGGGCTCGATGAGCGAGAGCGTGCGAGCCATCATCCGCGAACGCGGCGGCACCATGGCGCCGGGCGACGTCTATGTCCTCAACGCACCCTATAACGGCGGTACGCACCTGCCCGACATCACAGTGATCACTCCGGTGTTCGATGACGCCGGCGCGACCATCCTGTTCTATGTCGGCTCGCGCGGCCACCATGCGGATATCGGGGGTATCACGCCGGGCTCGATGCCGCCGGACAGCACGACGGTCGAGGAGGAAGGCGTCCTGATCGACAACTTCACCTTGGTCGACCGCGGCCGGTTCTGCGAACCGGAGTTGCGGGAATTGCTCGATTCGGGGGCTTATCCGGCACGCAATCCCAACCAAAACGTGGCCGACCTGCGCGCCCAGATCGCCGCCAACGAGAAGGGCGTCCAGGAATTGCGCCGCATGGTCGACCATTTCGGTCTCGATGTCGTCCACGCCTATATGGGCCACGTCCAGGACAACGCGGAGGAACAGGTGCGTCGTGTCCTCGACGTGCTCAAGGACGGCGAATTCACCTATCCCCTGGACGAGGGTGGCGAGGTCCACGTCGCCGTCACCATCGACAAGGCGGCGCGCAGCGCGACCATCGATTTCACCGGCACCTCGGACCAGCTGCCCAATAATTTCAACGCGCCGTCGGCGGTTTGCCGGGCGGCCGTGCTCTATGTCTTCCGTACCCTGGTCGATGACGAGATCCCGATGAACGAGGGCTGCCTCAAGCCGCTCAGTATCGTCATCCCGGAAGGCTCGATGCTGAACCCTCAATATCCGGCCGCCGTCGTTGCCGGCAACGTCGAGACCAGCCAGATGATCACCGACACGCTCTATGGCGCGCTCGGCGTCATGGGCGCGTCCCAGGGCACGATGAACAACCTGACCTTCGGCGACGACAGGTACCAGTATTACGAGACGATCTGCGGCGGCTCCGGCGCGGGGCCCGATTTCGACGGCTGCGACGCCGTCCATACACACATGACCAACTCGCGCCTGACCGATCCCGAAGTGCTCGAATGGCGCTTCCCGGTGATGGTCGAATCCTTCGTCATTCGCCGCGGCTCGGGTGGGGGCGGCGTGCATCGCGGCGGCGATGGCGCGGTGCGCCGGATCAAGTTCCTCGAACCGATGACGGCGGCGATCCTGTCCAACCATCGCCGCGTCGCGCCCTATGGCATGGCCGGCGGCGAGACCGGCGCGCTCGGACACAACTATGTCGAGCGCGCGGACGGTACCATCGTCGAGCTCGGGCCGACCGACAAGATCGAGCTCGGGCCGGACGATGTCTTTGTCGTCGAAACGCCGGGCGGCGGTGGCTTCGGCAGCGCCGGCGAGACCAGGGAGGCGGCGGGGTAGCTTTGCCTCCGGCAGGGCACATCGTCCTGCGGCCGAGCGGCGGACGGACGCGAATGCAGAGAGGAGATGTCGATGCGGGTGGCGGTCATCGGCGGCGGGCCGGCGGGTCTCTATTTCAGTTATCTCTTCAAGCGGCGTCGCGGCGATGCAGAAATCTGGCTGGTCGAGCAGAACCCGCCCGATGCGACCTTCGGCTTCGGTGTCGTTTTCTCCGACCGCGCCCTCGAGTTCCTGCGCGCCGACGATGGCGAAACCTACGACCTCATCCGGCCCAGCCTCGAAACCTGGCACGACCTTCGCATTGTCCATGACGGTGAGATCATCGCAATCGACGGCATCGGCTTCTCGGCGATCGGCCGCTTGGAGCTGCTACGCCTCCTCCAATCGCGGGTCGCCTCGGTCGACCTCCGACCGGACTTCGGCCGTCGAATTGACAGTCTCGATGAATTGGCCGACGCCGATCTCGTGATCGGCGCCGACGGCGTCAATTCGCTGGTCCGCGGCACCTACCAGGATGCCTTCGGCGCGTCGGTTACCTATTTCTCGAACAAGTTCGTGTGGTACGGCACGACCAAGCCGTTCGAGACGCTTACCCAGACATTCCACCGAACCGCCGACGGCGTTTTCAACGCGCACCATTATCGTTACGCGCCGGGGATGAGCACATTCATCGTCGAGACCGACGCCGAGACCTGGGCGCGCGCGGGCTTTGCGGAAATGACCGAAGCCGAGACGAAATCCTATTGCGAGGAGACTTTCGCCGAAGATCTCGATGGCCATTCCCTGGTTTCCAACAAGTCGGTTTGGCGGAATTTTCCCCGAGTGTCCAACCGCCGCTGGTCTGCCGGCAATGCCGTGCTCGTCGGTGACGCGCTGCACACCGCGCATTTCTCGATCGGCTCCGGGACGCGGCTCGCCCTCGAGGATGCCATAGCCCTGGCGGAGGCGCTCGAGATGCATGGCGATGACGTGCCCAGGGCGCTCGAAAGTTATGAGAAAGAACGGCGGCCGATCGTCGAAAAGCTGGTCGCCGCGGCCAATGCGAGCGGCGCGTGGTACGAGAGTTTCGGTCGGCATATGGAACTCGATGCCTGGAACCTCGCCTGGCGCTATATCCAGCGCAGCGGCCGCGTCGACACCGAGCGCCTGCGGGCGAATTCACCAGGCTTCGTGGGCGAATATCTGAACCGTCGGTCGGCGAAGGAGATCAGCCCGTGAGCGCGGACGCGTCGGACGACGACACCATCGTCGATCGCGTGCCCGACGATGCGCCCGGTGCGGCCGAGATCGGGTTCTCGGTGCCTGATCGCTACAACGCGAGCGAGATCCTCTTCCGCAATCTTGAGACCGGCCGCGGCGACAAGATCGCGATCTACGGCGCTACCGGTGATTGGACCTATCGGCAGCTTTGCGAGCAGGCCGCGCGGTTCGGCAACGGGTTCCGCGAACTCGGCCTCGCGCGCGGCGACCGCGTGCTTCTCTTCCTCGACGATACGCCGGTCTATCCGGCGGCCCTGTTCGGCGCCATTCGGGCGGGCCTGGTACCGGTCCTCATCAATACGCTGTCGCCGGTCGAGTTGGTCCGCTTCTATCTTCAGGATTCGCGGGCCCGTGCCGCCATCGTCGACGCCGCCTATGCCGACAGTTTCGATGGGGAGACGGTCGACGGCACGGCCCTCGAAACCGTCATCGTGAATGGGCTGGCTTCGCTCGCGGGTCGCTTCGAGATCAAAGACGCCGAGACCTGGCTCGCCGGGCAGGAGACCAGGCTCGATGCCGCGCGGACCGACCGCGACGACATGGCGTTCTGGATGTACAGCTCCGGCAGCACCGGCCGGCCGAAGGGAGTCGTCCATCTCCAGCACGACATGCTCTACACCGCCCAATCCTATGCCCGCCATGTCATCGCTCTCGGCCAAGACGACATCAGCTTCTCGGTGCCCAAGATCTTTTTCGCCTACGGGTTCGGAAACTCGGTCACCTTTCCGTTCGCCACCGGCGGCGGCTCGGTGTTACTCGCCGGGCGCCCCGACCCGCAAGCCGTTTTCACCGCGATCGAGCGATTTCGCCCGACCGTGTTCTACGGCCTGCCGACGCTCTTCACGGCCCTGCTGAAGGATCCGCGAAGCGCAACCGCGGACCTTTCGTCGCTGCGGCTTTGCGTCTCGGCCGCCGAGGTGTTGTCGGCGGAAATCTTCAATGGCTGGAAGGAACTGTTCGGCCTCGAGATCGTCGAGGGGCTGGGGTCGACCGAATTGCTGCACATGTACCTGTCGAATACGGTCGAGCAAAAGAAGCTGGGCGCGGCGGGAAAGCGCGTTCCCGGTTACGAGATCCGACTGACCGACCGCGCCGGTGCGCCGGTCGCCGCCGGCGAGGAGGGGATCCTTTCCGTCCGTGGTCATTCGAGCGCCCCGTGCTATTGGGGTCAGTCGGAGAAAACGGCCGACACCATGCGCGACGACTGGATCTGGACCGGCGATCGTTTCGTCGAGGATGAGGACGGGTTCTACTTTTTCCGCGGCCGCGCCGACGACCTCATCAAGGTCAGCGGTCAATGGGTCTATCCGCTCGAAATCGAGCTGTGCCTGGCCGAACATCCCGCCGTGCGCGAATGCGCCGTCTTCGGCGTCGAGCTGGCGGACCGGCGGATGACGATTCGGGCCTTCGTCGTCCTCGAACCCGGCCGCGCGGAGTCGGCGGCGACGACGAAGGAACTGCAAGCCTATGTCAAGGCCGCGCTGCTGCCGTACAAATATCCGCGGATCATCGACTACACCAACGAGTTGCCCAAGACCGGAACCGGCAAGATCGATCGCCAGGCGCTAAAGGCGCGGCCGTTGGAATCCTGACCATCCTAGAGCTTCGATAAGTACGGCTGAACTGGAAGCATTCCCCGAATGGTCATCCCGGGCGCAGCGCAGCGCGCAGCGGTGTGCTGCAGACCCGGGATCCCGGACCGGCGAAGCAGCACGACGTGCTGAACGCATCCGGGACGACTGAATTGGCCGGATCAGGATATCCGGGATACGCCTTAACCGGATTCCGGCGCCGGGTCGCCTATGTTAGAGCCAGGCGCCCGGGTCTTCGATCGGCTTGCCGTCGTTGAAGCGGAGAAAACCCTTCACCAGCCGATAGATGTACCACAGGAAGACAACCAACAGCAGCAGGAAGCCGATGAAGATAACGGTCAGCACGCCGGCGATGATGCCGGCGATGAGGCCGAGCCAGAAGGTGCGGATGAGCCACCGGTAGTGGCTTTGGAGAAACTCGTCGGTAACCTCATTGACCTTGATGTGGGCGATGATGACGCCGGCCACCGCGGTCAGGCCATTGATCAGGCTCAGACCATAAAGAACGTAGGTAATGAGCAGCAGGTTGCGCGCTTTCTGCGCGTCGTCCCCCGTCGGCAGAGTGGTATCGTCTGACATGGTTCGGTCCCCGGAATTTGCCATCGACTCCGATTGAAATGGTAGCCGGAACGACCGACCGGCGCAATGTCCAGACGGGACAGCGAAATTCTTATAGAATGACCCCGGTTGGGCGTTTGCCCGGTCCCGGCGTTGATTTGCCCGATCGTGCAATCCCTCACGACCTTCCTGAAGCGGGAGACAAGATCGAAATGACCAGGTTCGCGGTATTGCTGTTGTTGTCCGCTGTCGCCGTGCTGAGCCCGATCGACGCACGGGCAGAGCGGGTTTTACGCTTGACCATGCAATTGCCCCTGGCCAATGTGCTCGGCCAGAATATTCAGGCATTCAAGGACCGCGTCGAGCTCGCGTCCGGCGGTGATATTCGCGTCGAGATCTACCCCTCGGCCCAACTCTACAAGGACAAAGCGGTGCCACAGGCGGTTGCGAGCGGCGCCATCGATATGGGGTTGGCTTCGTTGACGCGATTCGCTGGGACCCGGCCGGCGGTCGAGTTGTTTTCGCTGCCCTTCCTGTTCAATGACAACGCCGCCGTCGCCGAGGCGATCGCGCCGGACAGCCCGGTCCGCCGGATTCTCGATGCCGATATCCTCTCCACCGGTGCGCGCGCCCTGTGGTGGCAGCCCTTCGGCCTCGCGATCACGGTCGGAAAGAGGCAGGCGCTGGTCGAGCCGTCGGACCTCAAGGGCAAGAAGGTGCGCGTCTACGGGCGTATGCTGGGTGAATTCGTCAAGCAGCTCGGTGCCGCACCGGTTCTGTTGTCGGGCTCCGAGCAGTTTCTCGCCTATCAGCGCGGCACCGTCGATTATGGCATGACCGCTGTCGGGGCGGTCGAATCGCGACGCCTCTATGAAGTCATGGACTACCTCTCCAACACCAACCTGGCGGCGGCGGTTTTTGTCGTGTTGATCAACGACGACCTGTGGCGCGGCATGTCCGAGGCCGAGCGCGAGATTATCGGCGCCGCCGCTGTCGCCGTCGAGCGCGAGCTGCGCGCCGGCTATGGTGCGGTGGAACTCGAGCTTCTCGATTGGCTGCGCACCGACACCGATATGACGGTCGTCGATCTGACCGCGGCCCAAATCGCCGATTGGCGCGCCCAGGCCGAACCCATCTATCAGCTGTATCTGCAGGAGGCCGGTGCCGAGGGTGAACGGCTGTTAACCGAGGCGAGACGGCTGCAATAGATCCGCCATGGGACCGCCCCCATCACCAACCACGACCCGCCAATGATCCGGATCATCGATCGGCTGAGCGGCACCTGCGGCTATATCGCGGCATGGGTCTTCGTCGCCATCGGTGCCATCCTCGCCTTTGAGGTGGCGATGCGGTACCTCTTCAACGCCCCGACAATTTGGGTCGGAGAGATCGCGCGCCTGGCCCAGCTGTGGGCGACCTATTTTGCCGCCGCGTTTCTCCTCCGCGATCGTGGGTTGATCCGAATCACGGCACTGACGGAGCGTCTCGGTGCTCGCGGTCAGCGCCGGCTGGAAGTCCTTGCTTTGGCGTGGATCGGCGCGTTCAGCGCCGCCGCGATATGGTATGGAATCGCGATCGCCGCCGAATCGATCCGTGTCGGGCGCGCCGAATCGACGATGCTGGCGCTGCCGCAATGGGCCGGTGAAATTGCCATACCGGTTGGGTTCGCGCTTCTCCTGCTGCAAGTCATCGCCGAGCTCTTGCGATTGCGCCATTCGGCCAAGTCGGGCAACGCCGACGCGACGGGCGGCTGACATGTCCGGCGCCCTTGTCTTCGCATCGCTGCTTGGGCTTCTGGTCGCCGGCGTCCCGGTCGCCTTTGCCTTGGGCGGACTCGGGCTGGTCTTGCTGATCGCCGGCGGATTTTCGCCGCTGATGATGGGTCACAGCCTGCACGGAGCGATCGACAGCTTTATTCTCCTCGCCGTGCCCCTGTTTCTATTGATGTCGAACGTGATGCTGAAAGGCGGGGTCGGCCGCGACGTGTTCACCGCCGCCCAAAGCTGGGTCGGTCACTGGCCGGGTGGGCTCGCCGTCGCGACGATCGTGTCCTGCGCCTTGTTCGCGGCCATTTCCGGCAGTTCGGTCGCGACCGCGGCGACGATCGGCACGGTCGCGATTCCGGAATTGCTGCGGAGCGGCTACCGCGAGCGCTTCGTCTTCGGGTTGTTGGCGGCCGGCGGCACCCTCGGCATTTTGATTCCGCCGTCGATCCCGATGATCATTTACGGGGTCATGACCGAGCAGTCGGTCCTTGACCTGTTCCTGGCCGGTATTGGACCGGGATTGCTTCTCACCGTCCTGTTCATCTTGTTCGCCGTAATCCATGCACGGTTTACCGCCGACTTCACGTCACCGGCACGAGCAACGTGGGAAGAACGCCGGCGCCGGACCCTACGCGCGCTGCCGACTCTGGCCGTCGCGGTCATTGTCATCGCCGGGCTCTACACCGGCGCCTTTACACCGACCGAGGCATCCGCGGTCGGGTTTGCGCTCGCCCTTTTGCTCACCGCCGGATTGTTTCGCAGCCTCAGTTGGGCGGGATTCAAGGACGCGGTGGTGGAGAGCCTGCGCACGACCGTGACCATCTTTCTGATTTTGGCCGGCGCCAAGATCTTCGCCAAGGCGATTACGCTGTACCGGCTGCCACAGGATATCTCCGGTTTCCTGGTCACCAACCTCAGCGAGCCCGCTTACTTCATTGCCGCGGTCTGCCTGGTGCTGCTGCTGCTCGGTCTGGTGCTCGAGGCGCTGTCGATGCTGATCGTGATGATGCCGGTGCTCTTTCCAAGCCTTGCGCCGCTCGGTATCGACCCGATCTGGTTCGGTGTCTTTTTCGTCGTCATGATCGAATGCGCGCTGATCACGCCGCCGCTTGGTCTCAATCTCTTTGTCATTCAATCGGTCGCGCGCGCCCGACTCGGCACCGTGGTAGCCGGGGTATGGCCGTTCGTTCTGTTGATGCTGATGGCCGTGATCCTGATTACGATCTTTCCCGATATCGCGCTTTTCATCCCGTTTGGGCTCTAACCCTTGGCTCTGCGGACCTTGCCCTTCGCCGCCGCGGGGACTAGCTTTTGAGGCATCCGCATGCGTCCAAGGGAACCGAGGCATGACCGCCGCCGCCGCGCGCAATCCTGCCGCGCTCGAACAGACGATCCAGATCTTGAAGCAGTTGCTGGGCGAGCGGCTGTCGACCTCGGCGGCGGTGCGCGAGCAACACGGCCGCGACGAATCCTACCACGCGGCGGTCGCCCCCGACGCGGTCGCCTTTGCCCGGTCGACCGAGGAGGTGAGCGAGATCGTAAAGGTCTGCGCGCGGCACATGGTGCCGGTCATTCCCTTCGGCACCGGGACCTCGCTCGAAGGCCATGTCGCGGCCCTTCATGGCGGCGTCTCGCTTGACGTTTCGCAGATGAACGAGGTACTGCGGGTCGGCGCGGAAGACCTCGATTGCACGGTCCAACCCGGTGTGACGCGCAAGCAACTCAACGAATATCTTCGTGATACCGGTCTGTTCTTTCCGATCGATCCCGGTGCCGACGCGTCGATCGGCGGCATGACCGCGACCCGCGCCTCGGGCACCAACGCCGTGCGCTACGGGACCATGCGCGAAAACGTCCTGGCGCTGGAGGCGGTGCTCGCCGACGGACGCGTCATCCGGACTTCGAATCGGGCCCGCAAGTCGTCGGCCGGGTACGACCTGACGCGGCTTTTCGTCGGCTCCGAGGGAACCCTCGGGGTGATCACCGAGGTCACCCTGCGGCTCTATGGGATACCGGAGGCGATTTCGTCCGCGGTCTGCTCGTTCCCCGATCTGGGAGATGCGGTCAATGCGGTCATCCTGACCATCCAGTCGGGTATCCCGATCGCCCGCATCGAATTGCTCGACGACGTCCAGATGGACGCCATCAATCGGTACGCGGGCCTCGATTATCCGGTCCAGACGACTCTGTTTCTCGAGTTTCACGGCAGCGACGCGAGCGTCGCCGAACAGGCGGAGAGCGTGCAATCCATCGCCGCCGAATTCGGCGGTGGCGACTTCCAATGGACGACCCGTGTCGAGGAGCGCAACAAACTGTGGCAGGCCCGCCACGACGCCGCCTATGCGTGCAAGGCCCTCCGCCCCGAAGGATCGGTTTGGGCCACCGACGTGTGCGTGCCGATTTCGCGCCTTGCCGAGTGCATCGTCGAGACCAAGCGCGACATCATCGACAACGATCTGATCGCGCCCCTGGTCGGTCATGTCGGCGACGGCAACTTTCACCTCGTCTTCGTCGTCGATCACAACGATGCCGACGAGGTGCGGCGGGCCAAGGCGGTCAACGAGCGCATGATCATGCGGGCCTTGGCGATGGACGGGACCTGCACCGGCGAGCACGGCATCGGCTACGGCAAGATGGACTTCCTGGTTGCCGAACACGGCGAAGCGGTGACCGTCATGCGATCGATCAAACGCGCGCTCGACCCCGACAACATCATGAATCCCGGCAAGATCGTCCGCGTCTAGGCTGGCGGGCGGGGGGATTCCACCCGCCGATTCGTTCAGCCGCGGTTCATTTTGGCCGGCTAAGGTCGGTATTTTCCCACGGATGCGCTTTGCCAGGGCGATCCGTCTTGTGTAAGACGCCTTCGAATGCCTATCTAAAGACATAATGAGCCTATCTTTAGGACGAAATCGTGCCTCCCTCGCCGCGTCGGGGGCGCTCCGCGGGGTCAGAGCTTGATTCAATGCGTGTAGACCCAAACGACAGGTTGGTCGTCGAGACCACCGAAGAAAAGAAACCGAAGAAGCGTGCCAAGCGTCCGCGCCGGGAGCGGCGGCGCAAGACCGGCGGCGCGGTTCGCGTGCTGTTTGGCCTTCTCGGCCTGCTGATCCTGATCGCGATCGGAGCATTGGTCGCGCCGAGCTTTATCGACTGGAACGAATACAAGGACGTCATCACCGCGCGGATCGAAAAGGAGACCGGGCGGCGCATGGTCATCGACGGCAACATCGCCCTGAACCTGCTGCCGGCACCGGCGCTGGCGGTCGAGGACGTGCGTCTGGCCAATTTGAAAGGCGCTTCGGCGGCCAATATGATGACCTTGAAATCGCTCCGCGTGCGGGTCGCGCTGGCACCGTTGCTGCAGGGCGAGGTCCAGGTCGAATCGATTGCTTTGGTCGAACCGGTGATCGAGCTGGAGCGACTCCACGATGGGCGGGTCAACTGGGCATTCGGCGAGCCCGCGCCCGGTGTCGCGGACGACGATGCGAGCGGACCAAGCCTGCCCCCGTTCAAGCTCGACAGCTTTACCATCGAGGACGGTACGGTCGTCTATCAGGACACGGCGGCGGGCACGATCGAAGCGATCGAGAATCTCAACGCCGAGATATCCGCGGCATCCCTGACCGGCCCGTTCAAGGCCAAGGGAACGCTCTCCGCCCGCGAAATGCCATTGGCCATCGATCTGCAGACCGGCGATGTCAGCGGGGCGGGTCCGGTGCCGATCTCGTTGTCGCTCCAGGTTCCCGGCTCGGAAGCCACGGCGCGGTTCAACGGCACCCTCGATATGGGCGCCGACGGACCTGACCTTGGTGGCAAGTTCGACGGCGCGGGGCAGAGCCTCGACAAACTGATTGTCGCCGTCGGCGGTAGTGCGACACCGGCGCTGGCGCAGCCGTTCGCCGTACGTGGCGATATCAGCGTCGGCGAAGACGCCTTTCGGCTGACCGACCTCACCGTCGAGTTTGGCGAGGATCGCGGCACCGGCCAGATCGCCGTCGGCTTCGGCGAAACCATGGTCGCCGAGGTCGCGCTGCGGTTGAACACGTTCGACGCCGATTCCTGGGTCGCCGTGATCGCCGACGGACAGCCCGCAGACGAAGAACCGGCCGAAGCGTCCGCGGCATTGGCGCTTCCCGCCAATATCAGTGGCGCCATCGATCTTTCGGTCGGCGCCCTGCGCTATAACGGCGGACAGTTCCGCGACGCCAAGCTGATCGCCACACTGGCCGACGCAACCGTGACCGTATCCGAGCTGTCCGCGGCCGGACCCGGAGATTCCAAATTGCGGTTCGCGGGGCGCCTTGCGACCGCTGACGGCGGACCGCAATACAAAGGGCGCCTGATCGCTTCGGCGACCAATCTCCGCAGTATCACCGATTGGTTTGAAGTGCCGGTGACCGGCGTGCCGGCGAACCGGCTGCGGTCGTTCGCGCTCAAGACGGACATCGAAGGCGGCACCGAAACGGTCAGCCTATCGGACATCGAGCTGCGGGTCGACGCCACCACGATTACCGGCGGCATCAATGCCGCCCTGGGCGCGCGTCCCGGAATCGGCGTGGCGCTGAACGTCGATAAGATCAACATCGACGACTATTTGGTGCCGACCGACGATGCGGCCGCGGCCGCCGACGATGATGATGCCACCGGCAGCGAGGCGCTGACGGCCTTCGACGCCAACGTGAAGCTCAATGTCGGCAGCCTGACCTACAACAAGACGGCGGTGCGCGGTCTCGACCTCGAAGCGAGATTGGCCGACGGTGCGATTACCGTCAGCAAGATCGCAGCGAAGGACGTCGCCGGTGCCCGCGCCGCGTTCGACGGCCAGATCGTCGGCTTGCCGGAGGCGCCACAAGCCAAGGGCCGGTTCAATCTCGAAGCCCAGTCACTCGATGGCGTGGCTCGTCTTGCGGCGCTCGACCTGCCGGTGGCGCCCAAGGATCTCGGGCCGACCAGCGCGGCGGGCAACATCGACTACGCCGGCGACGGGGTTGCGCTCGACGCCGACATATCGACCGCCGGCGGGAAGTGGAAGATATCCGGTACGTTGGCCAATCTGGGTACCTCGCCGACTTACGATTTGGGTCTCGATCTGTCGCATCCCGACCTCGCCCGACTCGCCGCTCTCGCGGCCCTTTCGCTGCCTCCGGCGGTGAACGACTTGGGCGCGGTCGCGGTCGACGGCAAGGTCGAGGGCGGTACCGACAAGGTCGCGCTGGATGTCGACATTTCAGCCGGCGGCGGCAACACCAAGGTCAAGGGCACGGTGTCGGGCCTGACGGGGACGCCGGCATACGATCTTGCCATCGCGACCGCACTGCCCGACGCCACCTTGCCGTTGAGCCTCGCCGGCATCGAGACCACCGACGCGTCCGCCGCACTGGGCGCCTTCGGCCTCGACGGTACCGTCAAGAGCCTCGATGGCGGCGTCGAAATGGATCTCTCGGCCAAATTGGGCAAGGGCGGTCTCGATGCCAAGGGGCGTCTAACCGGGATCGATACGAGCCCGCGCTATGTCGGTAATCTGTCGGCGCGGCACCCCGACCTGCGCGCGCTATTGGCGGCCTTGTCGCCCGGCTTCGAATCGCCGGCGCAGGATCTTGGAACGCTCGGCCTCGGCCTCACCGCGGACGCATCGGCCGAGGTCATCGATCTTTCGCAACTCAAAGGCAACCTCGGTCCGATCGATTTCGACGGCGCCATCGAGGTCGTCATGACCGGGCCGCGGCCGCGGGTGACGGGCAATTTGGCGACCGGGGTAATTCCCCTCGACTTGTTCGCCGGCGGTGACGATTCTGCGGACGGCGGTGAACGCTGGTCGCGCGAACCGTTCGATTTTTCGGCCCTCAAGACCGTGGACGGCGAACTGTCGCTGACGCCGAAGGGGGTGGTCTTCGGACCCTATCGGATCGATGAGCCGACGCTTCTGGTAACCATCAACAACGGGACGCTGTCGATTCCGGAGTTCAACGGCGGCCTTTTCGGCGGTCGCATGACGATGGTCGCGCGCTTGGCGCAGCAATCGCCGGTTCAAACCGCGCTCAATCTTACCATTCGTGACGCCAATCTGGCGCGTGCGCTCAAGGCGCAAGGACAGGCGCTGCTCAAGCGCGGCGTCCTCGACCTCGATGTCAATCTCAGCGGCGCCGGCATTAGCCAGTTCGACCTGATTTCGAGCCTCGACGGCACCGGTCGGCTCCATGTCGGCGATGGTATCGTCGACGGCATCGATATCGCCAAGGTCGACCGGCAACTCGCCGGCTTGAACAGCGGCAGCGGCGAGAACCTGATCGCGGCGTTGCAGAGCACGGCCGGGCTTGTCGGCCTCGTGGGGTCGGCCTTCGTCGGCGGCGAAACCGCCTTTTCCAATCTGTCGGGCAATTTCGCCGTGCGCGACGGTGTCGTGACCAGCGACGACGTCAGCCTGATCGCCAATGGCGGCATCGGCGTCGCCACCCTCACCGCGGACTTGCCGCGATGGGTCATGAACGCCAACGCCAGATTCAATTTCGCTTCGCTTCCCGATGTCCCGGTCGGGGTCAGCATGACCGGGCCGATCGACAATCCGCAAAACTCTTATGAGACCGCCGCCTTGCAGAAATATATGCTGGAGCGCGCGGGGACCGGTGTCGGCGGATTGTTGCAGAATATTCCCGGTGCCGGTGCCTCGACAACCGGCGCCGGCGGGCTCATCCAGGCGCTGCCGGGCGCCGTTTCCGGCGAATCCGGTGGTGTCGGCGGTTTGATCCAGGCGTTACCCGGCGTGACCGGCAATACGCCCGCCGTCGGCACCGGGTCGGGCTCGGGAACCGGTCTCGGCATTGGCGATATTATCCAGGGCACATTGCCCATCGCCCCACCGCCGACGCTGGCCCCCGAAGCGCCGGTTACGGCGGTGCCGGAGACGATTATCATCGAAGGCGACGGGTCGACCTCGCCCGGACTGCCGGGCAGCCCATCGCTGCTGACGCCGGTACCGCTGACCCCGGCTCCGGCGCCGGCCGAGCCGCAGACGACAACGATCGTTCCAGCTCCCGCCGCGACACCGCCGCCGGAGACCCAGCCACAGGGCACTTTCGGAGCCATTATCGACAACGTCATCCGGCCGGCCCCGCTGCCCGCGCCAGAGGCTCAGAATGCGCCGGGTGCTGCGCCCGGTGCGCCGGCGCCACAGCCGGCCCCGCAGGGCGGCGGGTTCAGCATCGAAAGCATCATCCAGAACCTCGGCAACTAGAGATCAGCCGCCGGTCGAATGCTCGCGGTGGAAGCGGGGGACCCGCAATGCTGTTCATGGTCATCGAAAGTTTCCGTAACCGCGGCGCGCGGGAGGTCTATCGCCGGTTCGACGAACAGGGCCGATTGATGCCGCCCGGGCTGGAATATCGCGGCAGCTGGGTTGCCGCCGATCTCGGCCGCTGCTTTCAGCTCATGGAGTGCGGTGACGTGGCTTTGCTTCACGAGTGGGTCGCGCAATGGTCCGATCTGATCGAGTTCGAAATCATCCCCGTGACCTCGGGGGACGTTGCCGCGGCCGCCCTCCGCCGCCTCGATACCCAAGGGGAGGACGCTTAGCCGCTCCCGCGGTCGATGCGGCGGCGCAGTTCGTTCAGCACGTAGACCCGGATGGCGCTGGACAGGTTGCCGGTCCGGTCGGCATCGATTTCGGCGATCAATGTGGCCACCGAAATCGCGCGCGCCGCGGCGATATCCTTGAGTTCACTCCAAAACGCCTGTTCGAGCGAAACGCTGGTCGGATGACCGGCGATCATCACCGAGCGTTTCTGCACCGCGCCTTTCACTCGTTGGGTCTCACCATGTCGGCCGGCCGCACCCAGGCGTCGAACTGTTCTTCGGTGACCAGGCCGAGCGCGACACCGGCGGCTTTGAGCGTAATGCCGTCGGCATGGGCCTTCTTGGCGATCTTGGCCGCGTTGTCGTAACCGATATGGGGATTGAGCGCCGTCACCAGCATCAGCGATTGGTGCATGAGGTGCGCGATCCTTTTGCGGTCCGCTTCGATGCCCAGCACGCAGTGGTCGGCCAGGCTGCGGGCGGCATCGGCGAGCAGCCGGATCGATTGCAGAACATTGTAGATGATCACCGGCTTGTAGACATTGAGTTCGAGATGTCCCTGGCTGCCGGCGACGGTGACCGCGACGTGATTGCCCATGACTTGCGCCGCGACCATGGTCGCCGCCTCGGCCTGGGTCGGGTTGACCTTGCCGGGCATGATCGACGACCCCGGCTCGTTGGCGGGCAGGACAAGTTCGCCGAGCCCGGATCGAGGCCCCGATCCGAGCAGGCGGATATCGTTGCCGATCTTCATCAACGCGGCGGCGAATGCGTTCAGATTTCCGGAGAGTTCGACTAGTGCATCGTGCGTGGCCAGCGCCTCGAACTTGTTCTCCGCCGAGGTGAATGGAATGCCGGTTAGCTGTGCGATTTCGTCCGCGATCGCGCTGTCGAATCCGGGTCGCGTGTTGAGACCGGTGCCGACCGCGGTGCCGCCCTGGGCCAGGGGATAGAGGCGCGGAAGGGTCGATTCGATGCGCGAGATGGCGTTCTCGACCTGCTTGGCATAGGCCGAGAACTCCTGGCCCAGCGTCAGCGGCGTTGCGTCCTGGAGATGGGTTCGTCCGATCTTGATGATATCGGCGAACGCGGTCGCCTTGGCGGTGAGCGCGCCGTGGAGGTGGCCCAGCGCCGGAAGCAGCAGTTGGTGCAATTCGCGCACCGTGGCAATGTGCATGACGGTGGGAAACGTGTCGTTCGACGACTGGCCCATGTTGACGTCGTCGTTCGGGTGCACCGGCTCCTTCGAGCCCATGCGTCCGTCAAGAATTTCGATGGCGCGGTTGGCGATGACCTCGTTGGCGTTCATGTTGGTCTGGGTGCCGGACCCGGTCTGCCAGACGACGAGCGGAAAATGCTCGTCGAGTTCCCCGTTCATGACTTCGCGTGCGGCTCTCTGGATCGCTTCCCCGTTCCGCTTATCGATCAGGCCCTCCGCCATGTTGACCGTCGCGGCGGCGAGCTTTTGTAAGCCGAGCGCGCGGATCACCGGGATCGGCATTTTTTCGCCGCCGATCTTGAAGTTCTGCAAGGAACGTTGGGTCTGCGCACCCCAGTAGCGGTCGGCCGGGACCTCGATCTCGCCGAGCGAATCGCTTTCGATGCGGTGTTTCATCGTGACTTGTTCGGGCATCGGGGGGCGCACATGTTCTCGGCCTCATGAAAAAACAATGCACCCGGCGCCGAATATGAGCGGCGCGAGCGGTCGTCGTTTGTGACCAACCTCACGGCGTCCCGGCGCTAGCGGGCTTTCTTGCGAGGCTTCTTTTTTGCCTTGGCCCGCCGCGCCGCGGCGATCGCCGATTCGACCCACGGCAAGAGGACTTCCGGTTCGTCGAGCGCGTCGCCGGGGACCGCGTAGTAGGACATCGTCATCGGCCGTCCCTTGGACTCATAGGCAAAGCGGTCCATGCCCGCATCTTCTAGGCTTGCGCGGTTTAGGTCATCGCCTTTGATGTAGAAACCGTCACCATCGACGATACCAAACATCGCGCCGTCGAGATAGATGCCGTGACCGCCGAACATGGCCCGCGCCGTAACCGGCCCGAGCGGGGCCAACTGCTCAAGCAGGAATTCGACGAATTCGTTTGGTTTCGCCATGGCCGATGTTTCCGTCATTGCATGGAAATAGGCTAACACTTGGCTCAAAGCGGGCAAATCAAATCGTCGTGGTTGGCTGTTTGAGCCCACGCATCCCGGTTCCCATCGACAGCCCGGGTCGCGAAAAGAGTCCAAACCGCAAACTGTTTGTGTACTCTATACTGTGGTGTTCCGGAGTTGGGCGGGTGGCAGGACGTGCGCGCAAAGAAGGTAGTTCGTAGGCTGGCCGCCATTTTGGCAACCGACATGGTTGGCTACAGCCGCCACATCGAGCGCGACGAGTCGGGCACGATTACGCGCCAGAAAAATCATTTCGAGGCGATCATGAATCCATCCATCTCGGAGCATGCCGGGCGGGTGGTAAAGTTGACCGGGGACGGTGCGCTGGTCGAATTCGGTAGCGCCGTCGATGCGGTTCATTGTGCCGTCGAAGTTCAGCAAGGGCTTGCCGAAAGCGAAGCAGCTGTTCCATCCGAGAGTCGGATTCTGTATCGGGTCGGCATCAATGTCGGCGATATTGTCATCGATGGCGACGACATTCTCGGCGACGGCGTCAATGTCGCTGCTCGCCTGGAGGCGCTCGCCGAACCCGGCGGTATTTGCATTTCCGGCACGGCCTATGACCAGGTTCACAACAAGGTCGATATGAAGTTCGCCGACCTCGGCGAGCAGCAGGTGAAAAATATTCAGGCCCCGGTGCGGGTTTATGCGGTTCGCGCCGAGGGCCTCGAAGGCGTCGACACCGGTCCACCCGCACCTCAGATTGACGGTGGGCCGAGACGGTCCGACAAACCGTCGATCGCGGTGCTCCCGCTGAACAACATGTCGGGTGATCCCGATCAGGAATTCTTCGCTGACGGTATCACCGAGGACATCATTACCGAGCTGTCGCGGTTTCGCGAGCTCTTCGTCATCTCGCGCAACTCGGCCTTCAAGTACAAGAACCAGCCGGTGAATATCGCGGAATTCGCGAAAACACTCGGCGTGCAATTCGTCGTCGAAGGCAGCGTGCGCAAGGCGGGCGATCGGGTGCGGGTAACGGTGCAGCTCATCGACGCCGAAACCGATGGCCATATCTGGGCCGAACGCTACGACCGTGAACTTAAGGATATCTTCGAAATCCAGGACGAGATTACATCGACGATCGTGGCGACATTGCCAGGCCGGCTCGAAGCCGCCACCCACGACCGGGTCAAACGCAAATTGACCGATAACATGGCCGCTTACGAGTGCCTCTTGACCGGCAAGATCCTTCATCACCGCAGCTCGAAGGAAACAAACGAGGAGGCGCTGCGGATACTCGACCGCGCCATCGAGCTCGACCCCAAATATGCCCATGCCCACGCCTGGAGGGCCTGCACGCTTGGACAATCCTGGGTCCACAATTGGTGCGCCGACCGCGACCAGACATGGGAGCAGATCGGGGCCGAGCTCAAACTGGCCCTGGCGCTCGATGACAACGACAGCGACGTGCATCGAATTTTGGCGGCGGTATGCGTGGCCCACGAGGAGCACGACAAGGCGGTCTACCACCAGGACCGCGCCCTGGCCCTCAATCCCAACGACGATCTGGTCGTCGTGCAGCAGGGTGAGATCCTGACCTGGATCGGGCAACCGGAGGAAGGGATCGAATGGATCCGCAAGGCCATGCGCCGAAACCCTTACCATCCGGAGCGCTACTGGGCTCATTTGGGCCGGGCACAATTCGTCGCGCGCCAATACGATCAGGCGATCAATGCGTTGCGGCACATCACCGCGCCCGACGAAACCCACCACGCCATCCTCGCCGCCAGCTTCGCCGAACTCGGCGATGCCGAGTCGGCATCGGCGCACGCCGATGAAATCCGCAAACTGATCCCCAAATTTTCAACCGATGTCTACCTCGAGACCCAGCATTACAAGCGAGACGAAGATCGCGCGCACCACCGCGATGCCATGTTGAAGGCCGGCCTTCGGCCTTGATGCCGGGAGCCCACCCGCACGGCACCCCAGCCTACAACAGGTGTTCGATCAGGATCGCGATGGCGAATACGATGAGAATGAGGCCCGTCGCCCACGACACGGCGCGTTGTATCGCCGGGTCGCCGAGCCAGCGCCGCGCTTGTTCGGTGGCCGCCCAGATCGCCACCTGCCAAATGACATTGACGCCGATCAGCGTGATCGCGAGCACGGTGAGCTGGAGCGGCACGTTGCCATTCGCGACGACCACGAAATTCGGCATCAGCGCGATGAACAATAGGATGACTTTCGGATTCAGGACGTTGGTGAGGATGGCGTCACGGCATCCGCGCCACGGTGTGATCGCATGCCCATTGACCCGGCCGGCGTCGACCGGCACGACACCGCCACGAAACGACTGAACCCCGAGCCAGGCAAGATAGGCCGCGCCGGCAAGCGCGACCGCGCCGAACAAGGGCGGCGACGAGGCGATCAGAACCGAGAGCCCGAGCACCGCCGCGGCGGTGTGAACGAGCAAGCCGAGCTGTACGCCAAGCACCGTGGCCAAACCGGTGCGATGCCCGGATATCATGGTGTTGCGCAGGATCAGCAACGTGTCCGGTCCCGGGGACATGACCAGGAGTATCGAGGCGGCGATGAAGGCCGCAAGAGTGGCCGTGTCTACGGGCATCGTGGCGGCGCTGCCTCAGGCCAACCGGATCATGCGCCGAGGCCGGCGACGAAGCCGCGGATCGCCGCCGCCGCGTCATCCCAGTTTTGGCCCTCGGTGCGGCCGGATTTCTTACGCGGCTTGAAACTGTGGTCGCCGTCGGCCAACCAGAAGACGCGAATCGAGGTGGCCAGCCGATAACCGGCCACCTCGTCCGGGGTGCCGAATGGATCGCGTTCACCCTGGCAGATCAGGGCCGGCGTCCGCAGGGCCGCCAGGTGATCGGTCCGTGTCCGTTCGGGCTTTCCAGGCGGGTGGAAGGGATAGCCGAGGCAAACCAACCCCGAAACGCCGGCCGAGTCGGCGACCATGCTGGCGATGCGCCCGCCCATCGACTTGCCGCCGATGACCAGCCGCTGCGGACCCAAGGCGCCGATCACGGAATGCCAGGTCTCGATCAGGACAGGCGCGCGATCGGGACCGCGCCGGAGACCGTCCCGTCGCCGCCCGGCCATATAGGGAAATTCGAACCGTGCGACCCGTAGTCCGGCCTCGGCGAGACGGTTCGCGACGTGCTCCATGAACGGCGAATCCATCGGCGCGCCGGCCCCATGAGCCAGTGCGATCGTCCAACCGGCACCGGCCGGACCGTCGAAGACGAATTCGGTCATGGTTCCGCGGCCAGCTTGTGCAGCCATGAGCGCACGCGCCGTTCGTTGACACCGAAATCGTCGTTTCCGTAGTGCGAACGGCTATAGATCGCGACCGTCGACGTGCCGTCGCGATTTTCGAACAGGCGCACGGTCATGGTGTCGGGGAAGGCGAATATCACCGAGGTTTCGCGGATGTCGTACTGGTCGTCAACCGGGTCGCTGGCGAGCAGGGTGATGGCGGGGAGCGCCGCCACCATTTCGAGGAATTTGACCCGCAATTCATCGACCGGGATGGCGAAGATCGGGCTTTCGATATCGGCGGCCGCCGCGCAGACCTCGGGCGGACAGGCGAGGAAGGTATTCGGCGTTGCCGGCAATTCGAGGGTCGTGAAATCGATGCTCTTCTGGTCCACCGGGCCAAAAAACAAGGCCAGCAATTCGGTCCGCCCGAAGATCGCGGCGGCGAGGATGTAGACGACGAATATGCCGATCAGGATTCGTCCAACTGCCCCCAATATCCGGCGCATGTCCTGCCTCCGCGCCCGCTCTAGATTGCGTCGAAGAAATCGTTGCCCTTGTCGTCGGTCACGATGAAAGCGGGGAAATCCTCGACGTCGATACGCCAGATCGCTTCCATGCCGAGTTCCGGATACTCGATGCACTCGACATTCTTGATGCAATCCTGGGCCAGTCGCGCCGCCGGGCCGCCGATCGAACCGAGATAGAAGCCGCCGTGGGATTTGCAGGCCTCGGTGACCTGGCGCGAGCGGTTGCCCTTGGCCAGCATGACCAACGAGCCGCCGGCGGCCTGGAACTGATCGACATAGGAATCCATGCGTCCCGCGGTGGTCGGGCCAAACGAACCCGAGGCGTAGCCTTCGGGTGTCTTGGCCGGGCCGGCGTAATAGACCGGATGGGCTTTGATGTAGGCGGGCAGGTCTTCGCCGGCGTCGAGCCGCGCCTTCAACTTGGCGTGGGCGAGGTCGCGGGCGACGATCATCGGACCGGTCAGTGATAGGCGGGTCTTGACCGGGTGCTTGGTCAGCGCGCCGAGGATGTCCGCCATCGGTCGGGTCAGGTCGAGGCGAACAACGTCGCTGCCGAGGATGTCGCCGGTGATTTCAGGCAGGTATTGTGCCGGATTGGCCTCGAGCTGCTCGAGGAACACGCCGTCACGGGTAATCTTGCCGAGTATCTGGCGGTCGGCGGAGCACGAGACGCCAAGCCCGATCGGCACCGAAGCACCGTGACGGGGCAGGCGGACAACCCGGACATCGTGGCAGAAATACTTGCCGCCGAACTGGGCGCCGATACCCATGGCCCGGGTCAGGTCGAGAACCTTTTCCTCCATCGCCAAATCACGGAAGGCTTGACCTTCGGCGCCGCCGGCGATCGGCAGCGTATCGAGATAGCGCGTACTGGCCAGCTTGACGGTCTTGAGATTGAGCTCGGCCGACGTGCCGCCGATGGCGATCGCGAGGTGGTAAGGCGGGCAGGCGGATGTCCCAAGGGTGCGAATCTTCTCGTCGAGGAACGAGATCAGCGAGTCTTCGTTCAAGACCGCCGGGGTCTGCTGGTAGAGGAACGTCTTGTTGGCGGAACCGCCGCCCTTGGCCATAAAGAGGAATTTGTAGGCATCGCCCACGGTGGCATAGATCTCGATCTGAGCCGGCAGGTTGGATCCGGTGTTCTTCTCCTCGAACATGGACAGCGGCGACACCTGGCTGTAGCGGAGGTGCGATTCGGTATAGGTGCGAAAGATGCCGCGTGCGATCGCCTCCTCGTCGCTGCCCGTGACCCAGACGTTGCGCCCCTTCTTGCCCATCACGATGGCGGTGCCGGTATCCTGGCACATCGGCAAGACGCCGCCGGCCGCGATGTTGGCATTCTTCAGAAGGTCGAGGGCGACGAAGCGGTCGTTGTCCGATGCCTCGGGATCGTCGAGGATGGCGCGCAACTGTCTCAAATGGCCGCTGCGCAACAGATGCGAGCAATCGCGAAAGGCCTCGCGGGTCAGCAGCGTTAGCGCCTCCGCATCGATTTTCAGCACCGGTTCGCCCTCGAAAACGGCCTCCGAGACGAAATCGGCGGTCAGCGTGCGATACGCGGTATCGTCCGCACCGAGCGGAAACATCTCGTGATAGGAAAAGCTGGGGCTATCGGGCATGAAATTGTCGGCAGTTGAGACTCACATTGAAATCCGGCGGCGGAAGAGAGTCCGAACGTCCCTCACACCTTGAAATGAAAACGGCGGCAATGCAATGCCGGGAGCCCCGAGCCGAAGAGGGCCGGTGAGTGGCTCAGCTTTTGCGGAAGGAATCGATGGAAACGACATTGTCGCCGTCGTCCGCATCGATCACGGGCAGGTCGTCCTGGTGCAGCGTCGCCCCTTCGGGCGCGGTTTCTTCGCCGTCACCGATCTCGTCGGAATCGACGAGGCCGAGGCGAAGAACGAAATTGACGGAGGGGTCGGCGAAGGTCGTGATCGCCTCGAACGGGACATGGAGGCGTTCGTGAACGCCCTTGAAGCTGAGTGTCACCTCGAACGAATCGTCGAATACGTCCAAACCCCAGAACTGGTGCTGCAATATCAGCGGCATCTCTTCCGGGTATTGAACGCGAAGATAGTCGGGCATTTCGATGCCGGGGTGGCCGGTCGAGAAGGTAATGTAGAAATGGTGCTGTCCGGGCAACCCGTTCTTCGCCGCGTCGGTCAAAACGCCGCGCACGACGCCGGTCAGTGCGTCGTGAACGAGAAGGTTATAGTTGTAGTCAGCCTGCGTCATGACCCCGTTCGCATTCACCAAACAGTGGGGGGCTTCTGTTGCCCGGTGCCCCCCGAACCGCGCTTGCTTAGCTATTAAGCAGCGAGAGCCAAATCGTTGTCATTGGCATCTTTGGTTTTGGCCCGATAACGGTGGTACCATGCCGAGCGAAAGATATACCTTTACACACGCGTCGATCCTATTTCGCCCCCATAACGTGACGCCGCGCCGAGGCCGCGACGAAAACCGGTAGATGGTGGAGGCGCCGGGTACCGCCCCCGGGTCCGCATTGCTTATTGCGAACATCGTTTATCGCCATAGTCGGTTGCCCGACGCCCTATATATAGGCGCTCTCCGCATTCCGCGAAAGGGCCAAGAAATCACGCTTTGGTCACCATGCGCCCCGATGAAATCCACGACGCGCCGAAAACCCTTTCGCTCGGGGCGGGGATCGATTAGGACCTGTCGGCCATGATTTGATCATTCCGATTGGGCGTAAACCATGCCTCTCACCGGACATCCCCTGAAAGCACCCTTCGAGATCGCCGGTCTGCTGCGTCCCGAAGTGCAGGCCAAGCCCGACGAGACCGCGCTGGTTTCAGCGGAACGGCGTTGGACTTGGCGCGAACTCGACCACGCGGTGGCCAATGTCGCCGCCGGTCTGCGCGACCTCGGCCTGACCCCCGGGACGCGGGTCGCCTCGCTGATGCCCAACCGGGACGCCTTGTTGATCCATTACCTCGCCTGTCTCCGCGCCGGCCTCGTCGCGACCCCGCTCAATTACCGCTACACCGCGCCGGAGATCGATCACGCGCTCGAGGTCAGCGGCGCGGCCGTCCTGTTCGCCCATGCCGAGCGCGACCCGGACATCGCCGACAGCCGGTTGGCCGGCCAATTGTCGCACGGCTTGATCTCCTATGGCGCCGATGACGGGCGCCGCCCGGCCTTCGAGGAATTGGTCGCGCGCGAAGCCTCCGACACCACGTTTGCGGCACCGCTTGCGGAGGATCCTGCGGTCATCTTTTTCACCTCGGGCAGCACCGGCAAACCCAAGGGCGTCACCCATTCCCACAACACGCTTGGATGGATGTTCGCCGCCTGCGCCCATGGTTTCGAACTCACGGCCGGCGACGTCATGATGCCGGGTTCGTCGATATCCCACCTCGGCGGCTTCCTGTTTTCATTCGCGGCCTTGTCGGTCGGTGCCCGCGTCATCGTGGTCCGTACTTTCGACGGCGACGAAATCATCCCTTTGTTGCGGTCGGAGCGACCAACCGTGCTGTGCATGCTGCCGGCGGCGCTGTTGCGCTTTGTCGGCGAGCACCGGGCGACCCGTGAGGACTTCGCCTCGCTCCGCCTGGTGCGCTCGGGCGGTGACAAGGTGCCGGCGGAGCTCGAGAAAGAATTTACCGAGCTGACGGGTTTCCCCATCGATGAAGGCTATGGCATGACGGAAATCGGCTTGGCCACGCTTAGCCCGCCGTCCGACGACTATAGATTGGGTTCGGTCGGTCGTCCCGTCCATGGGTTTCATTTTTCCATTCGCGACGAACAGGACCGGGAAGTCGCGCACGGCGTCGAGGGGCGTTTGTGGGCCAAGACGCCGACCAGCACGGTGGGCTATTGGGACAACCCGCAGGCCACGCAAGAGGTCTACCGCGAGGGTTGGCTCGATACCGGCGACGTGATGAAGTCGGACGAGGACGGCTTCCTTTGGTTCTGCGGCCGCAAGAAGCAGATCATCGTTCACGACGGCTCGAATATTTGCCCCCAGGAGGTCGAGGAGGCCTTGCTCGAGCATCCCGCCGTGGCGGCTGTCGGCGCGATCGGAGTCTACGACCTGCTCCATGGCGAGAACGTGCGCGCCTATGTGGCGCTCGAGGACGGGGCCACCCCGCCACCGGTCAACGAATTGATCCGCTTTGCCCGCGACCGGGTCGGCTACAAGGCGCCCGAGGAGATCGAGTTCCTCGACGAAATACCGCTCAATCCGACCGGCAAGACCGACCGCCTGGCGCTCAAGCGGCTCGCCGCCGAGAAGCACGAGGTCGGCTCACCGTCCGAGCACAGCGGTCACCTGGGCGCATAGCGTTCCAGGCCGCTCGTTGTCGCGGCGGCCGGTCGCCGACCGCTAGGGAGCGACGATCTTCTTGGCGGTGAGGCCGAACACGGTTTCTTCCCGTTCGATCGCCGGATCGTAAGGGTCCTCTTCCAGGCCGACGAAGGAGAGGCCGACCCGCCCTTCCAGAACCATGATCTCGGCATCGTAGGTCGCGGTGAAATCGAGACGGGCGATCTGCTGGGGCCGGCCAACGGGGAAGGTAAAGTTGAGGAACGTGCCCGATAGTTTCGGCGTTTCCCCTTCCTTCGATAGGCACCGCCACCGGCCCAGATTGTCGCTGAACGGCGAATAGCCGGGTTCTCCCGCCTCACCGGAATCGATGCGGATGACGTGGCCCCCGTTGGTCAGCGCGAGAAGCGCGCGGCTCGCCACTTCCTGCTCGTCGCCGTCGGTCCGGTAATGCGTCGCCAGATAGGTGCCGACCGCGGCGGCGCAGTGATGGACCGGCAATTCCGGATCCTCGGCGCGCGCACCATTCGAGACGCCGAGGAGCACCACGGCGGCGAAGACGGGGAATAGAGGAGAATATTTTCGCATGATCGAGTATCCCTGAGTTTACGGCATCGCAACGGTCGTTGTGGCAACCATAACAGAAAGCGCTCCCCTGGCGACGGCCGAAACGCCAGCCTTTTCCCCGCTATCCCCGTGACTCACAGCGCTCAACTGTGGCCGACTTCCGTCGCTTGGCGTATGGTAGCCGCATGGAGCCCATGGATCCCAATTCCGCGACCGAAGACGACGACATCGAAACCGCCGCTTCGACCGATGAACGCCAATCGGCCGAACGGGTCCGGCTGCTGACCCGCGACCAATTGGCCGAAATCGACGAGGCGCGCGCCGCCACCACGACGACGCGGCGGGTCACCGTCACCGATCTCGAGGACATTCTCTACCAGCCGATCCCGGTCCTCGATCGCGGCTTCGTGCGGGTCATCGACTATATGGGCGACGACGGCGCGGTGGTGCAAGCGGCCCGAGTGTCCTACGGCAAGGGCACGCGCAAGGTGCGCGAGGACGAGGGTTTGATCCGCTATCTGCTGCGCCACCGCCACACGACGCCGTTCGAGATGTGCGAGATCAAGTACCACGTCAAGCTGCCGATCTTCGTCGCCCGCCAATGGATCCGCCACCGCACCGCCAACGTCAACGAGTACTCCGCCCGCTATTCGATCCTCGACAACGAGTTCTATGTGCCGGCGCCCGAGGACCTGGCGGCGCAATCGACCGCCAACCGTCAGGGCCGCGGCGACGTACTCGAAGGCGAGGAGGCGGCGGCCGCGCTCGATATCCTCAAGGCCGACGCCGCCCGCGCCTACGACCATTACGAGGAATTGCTGAACGAGCGCGAGGACGGCACCGTCATCGACTCCGACCGACAGGGCTTGGCCCGTGAGCTGGCGCGGATGAACCTGTCGCTCAACTTCTATACCCAGTGGTACTGGAAGGTCGATCTCCACAACCTCATGCACTTCTTGTCGCTGCGCGCCGATCCCCATGCCCAGTACGAAATCCGCGCCTATGCCGAAGCCATGCTGGAGACCATGAAACGCTGGGTGCCGCTGACCGGCCAGGCCTTTCTCGATTACCGCATGGGCGGCGCTCACTTGTCGGCGGCGGGTCTCGAAGTGGTCAAGCGGCTGCTCGCCGGCGAACAGGTCGATCGCGGATCG
Source organism: Alphaproteobacteria bacterium (assembly GCA_024244705.1). Taxonomy (NCBI): domain Bacteria; kingdom Pseudomonadati; phylum Pseudomonadota; class Alphaproteobacteria; species Alphaproteobacteria bacterium. Next base: position 36,412 of record JAAEOK010000075.1, on the reverse strand, counting down.
ACCGGGCTCAGCGCCCGTGAATGGCGCGAGCTGATGGAAACCCTGGGTCGCGACGCCTAAGCGACCGCTTCGAATGGCCGGGCTTGTTTCTGGTCACGGGTCGGATAATATCGCCATCCCCTTATCCGCAACTTACGAGGTTAACGGCCATGTGGAAACATGCCATCGGCGTCGCCGCCGCATTTGCCTTCTTCCTGGCAGCGCCCGGACCCAGCGATGCCCAGCAGAAATACTACGGCTTCTTGCCGCCGCTTACGAAACAGGACATCGCCCTGATCCGCGAAAAGACCGACGATTTCGAGCGCAGCGCCGCCGGCGCATCGGAGTCGTGGAGCAATCCCGACAGCGGCAATTCCGGGGTCGTGACCTTGATGCAGAAATTCGTCCGCCAGGGCTATCCCTGTCAGCAGATCTCGTACGTCTTGAACATGAACGGCGAATCCAGTCCCCGGCAATATACCGTCGTCTGGTGCAAGACCGAAGACGGAGAGTGGAAGATACTTTAGCCGCGGTGCGCCAATAAAGTATGCCCGAGACATGGCTAGGTAGTTTTCACGGCAGTCCGGCCATTCTCAGATCGTCGATGAGCGCGCTTTTGGTCGCCGCGCCCTTGATCGGAATCGTTCTCCGCTAGAGCGGTCGAGTGGGCTCCGAACTGGGTATACGCGGCTTCGCGGTGGCGGATTCACATGGTCTCGGCGACGAACGTGCAATGTCGATACGGGTGGACATCATGCGCGATATGCTGTCACCTTGAACCGGCACCGAGTCGAAGGCGGGGGTCCGGCGTGCTGAATCCGACATCGATCATATCGGCCCAATTGGGCGACTATCTGGGCGACCTCTACCTCCAGTATTTTGCCAGCCGGCGTCCGGAATACGCCTCCTATATGAGCGGGGCGGCGCGGCTGGTGTTGGAACGGATCGGCAATTCCGATGCCCTCTACCACAATGTCGAGCACACCATGATGGTGACGATGGTCGGTCAGCAGATCATCCGCGGCCGGCTGTTGGCGCAGGCGCTGACCCCGGAAGACTGGCTTCATTACACCTGCGCCCTGCTGGTCCACGATATCGGCTATACCCGCGGCGCCTGCAATGGCGATGGCGTCGGCAAAGTCGTCATCGACGAGGACGGCAATACGACAACGCCGCCGCGGGGCGCCTCCGACGCCTTCTTGGCGCCCTACCACATCGAGCGCGGCAAGATCTATGCCCGCGAAAGGTTCGGCCCGTCCTCCTATATCGACGAGGAGCGGATCATCAACTCGATCGAATTGACCCGCTTCCCGGTACCCGAGGGCGGTGATTACGCGAACACCGAATCGGAGGCGGCGCTGGTGCGCGCCGCCGACTTGATCGGGCAGATGGCCGATCCCTTCTATCACCGCAAGATCAATGCGCTGTACTACGAGTTCGCCGAGACCGGCATGACCGAGGTGCTCGGCTACGACAGCCCGGCGGACCTGGTCGAGAGGTACCCGGAATTCTTCTGGGGTAACGTCGAGCCGTATATCCAGCCCGCGATTCGCTATCTCGAGATGACCACCGAGGGCAAACAGTGGGTCGCCAACCTCTACAACAACGTCTTTCAGGTCGGGCGGCGAAATCTCTTTATCGGGCCGTTCGCCGGGGCGTAGTCCGGCCTATCTCAGGCAATATCCAGGGTGACGCCGGATTCGGCCAATCGGCGAACGAAGGCCGGCGACGGATCCTGGTCGGTGATCAGAGTGTCGACGGCGTCGAAGGCGCAGACCTTGACGAAGCCGGTAGCGCCGAACTTGGAGTGGTCGGAAACGACGATGGCCGACTCCGCCTGACCGATGACCGTGCGGGAGTATTCGGCCTCGGCAAGGTGGGCATCCATCAGCCCATTGTCCTTGTCGATGGCGCCGATCGAAAGGATGGCGTAGCGGACCTGAAACTGCCGGATGAATTCGACCGCCGCCGCTCCCAGGGCCGCCCCATCATCGCCGCGCAGTTCGCCGCCGGCCATGTAGACTCGGTTGCCGTTCCTCTTGGCCAAGGCACAGGCGATCTCGACGGAATTGGTCACCACGGTCAGGTTCGAATGCTCGTGCAGGGCCTTTGCCACGTAGCAGGTTGTGCTGCCGGTATCCATCATCAGCGATTCGCCGTCGCCGATGAGTTGGGCGCAACGCGCGGCGATCCGCATCTTGGCCTCCATGTTGGCGCGCATGCGGCGCTCGAACGGCGGCTCGCGCAGCCGCTCCGGCACCATGATCGCGCCGTGGACTTTGACCACGAATCCCTGCGACGCCAGGGCCCGGACATCGCGGCGAATGGTTTCCTGCGACACCGTCATTTGCGCGGCGAGGTCGCCGATGCCGCATTGCCCGCGGGCCATGACCGAATTCAGGATCTGTGATTGGCGTTCGGTGGGATGCATCCGGTGTCCGTAATCGGCGCTTCTCGTAACCGGGCCGGATTGGCCACGCCTCGGACGCCGCAAATGGAAGGATATGACACATGATCGATCACATCAATCCCCCGATACCACAAAAACGGTCAAGAATTGTGGTATCTTTGTGGAAGTGATTGTGTAATTCGTTGACGGCGCCGCTCCGGTTTGGGATCATGATTTTATCACGCATCCACCAAAGCGGTTCGACCAGCGACCGCCGGATTTTGTTCAGGGAGGTATTCATGAGAAAAGTTGTGCGCGCCGTTGCGACGCTCGCCGCGAGTGCGGCTTTGTCTGCTGCGGTCATGTCGACCGCGGTCGCCGACGTGGAATCCAAGGATCCGATCAAGCTTACGATTCACGATTGGACCGGCCAGTACATCACCACCCATATCATGGGCGAGGTGCTGCAACGTGCCGGGTACAACGTCGAATATGTCCAGGCGGACTACATCGCCCAGTTCGCCGGCCTCGAATCCGGCGATCTCGATATTGCGATGGAAATGTGGGAGACGACCGGCAAGCAGGCGATGGAAGAAAGCCTGGCGACGGGCAAGACGGTCGATCTCGGCGAGACGGGCATGCTGGCGATCGAGGAATGGTGGTACCCGCTCTACATGAAGGAGAAGTGCCCCGGCCTGCCCGATTGGAAGGCGCTCAATGACTGCGCCGAAGCCTTTTCAACGCCGGAGACCGCACCCAAGGGACGCTACCTTGGCGGTCCAGTGACCTGGGCCGGGTTCGATGACGAGCGCGTCGAGGCGTTGGCCCTCGACTACGAAGTCGTCCACGCCGGTACCGACGCCGCGCTGTTCGCGGAACTGGAGTCGGCGATGCAACGCAAGGCGCCGATCCTGCTGTGGATCTATACGCCGCACTGGGCGCCGATCAAATACGAGGGCGAATGGGTCGATTTCCCGCCCTATGCCGACGCCTGCTATGATGACCCGAGTTGGGGCATGAACCCCGATATGGCCTATGATTGCGGCAAACCGCGAGGCTGGATCAAGAAGGTCGGCTGGAAAGACGGCGAGAAGAAATGGCCGGGCGCCTACAAAGCGGTCAGAAACTTCTCCGTCAACAACGAAGAGATCGGTCTGATGATCGGCGAGGTCGATCTCGACGGGCGCTCCGTCGACGAGGTTGTTGCCGAATGGATCGACAACAACGAGCCGCGCTGGAGCAAGTGGATCGAATAGCGAGCGAACGAACGGTAATGGCGGCGCCGGGCGTTTGACGCCCGGCGCCATCGTTCATCGACCACCACCTTCACACGGCCTCAGCGGTTCTTTAGTCTTACGTGGCACACGCGATTTCCCTCGACTCGAGATCGGGAGTTGGCATGCCGGGCCCCGACCAGCGCCCTTCCGGTGCGTCTTGCACCCCAGAGGCGGCCGACCGTCCGGTTCATCTCGCCATCCGTGAGCTGTGGAAAATTTTCGGCGAAAATGCGCGCGGCTACCTAGCGGCGCGAGAACGCCCGCCGACCGTCGAAGAATTGCGCGATGCGGGCCTGGTCGGCGCCGTGCGCGACGCCAACCTCGAAATCCGCGAGGGCGAGATCTTCATCATTATGGGATTGTCGGGCTCGGGGAAATCGACGGTGGTGCGCTGCATGACCCGGCTCATCGAGCCGACCAGCGGCGAAATCCTGTTCGAGGGGCAGGACCTGCTCAAGGCATCGGAGCGCGAGCTTATCGAAATTCGGCGCCACAAGATGGGGATGGTCTATCAGCACTTTGCCCTGCTGCCGCACCTGACGGTCTTGGGCAATGTCGCCTTCCCCCTCGAGGTTCAGGGCATCGACCGCCGAACCCGGGAGCTTCGTGCGCGCGAGATCATTCAGCTGGTCGGGCTCGAAGGACGCGAGGCCTACTATCCGCGCGAACTATCGGGCGGCCAGCAGCAGCGAGTCGGCATCGCGCGGAGCCTGGCGGTCGAACCCGATATCTGGTTCCTCGATGAACCCTTCTCGGCCCTCGACCCGCTGATCCGCCGTGAGATGCAGGATGAGTTCCTGCGCCTCCAGAGCGTCCTCCGCAAGACCATCGTCTTCATTACCCATGATTTCGACGAGGCCATCCGCTTGGCCGACCGTATCGCGATCATGTACGAGGGCGCGGTCATCCAGATCGGGACGCCGGAGGCGCTGGTTCTCAATCCGGCGACCGATTACGTTGCCGAATTCACCCGCGGCATCCCGCGCGCCAAGGTGCTGTCCGCCCGCGCGATCATGGCGCCCGCCACCGCCTCGCAATTCGCCGGCCGGGTCGCGGCCGACACCAAGATCGAGACCCTGGCCGCCCGCATCGTCGATGCCGACGGACCGTTCGCGGTGATTGACGGAGCCGACAAGGTGGTCGGCCAGATCACGGGAGAGGCAGTCCTGGCGGTGCTTGTCGGCAGCGGCGGCGAGGCATGACCGCCGCCGCGGTGGCAGCCGGCGGGCGGACGCGGCGCTTCGATCCGCGCCTGTTGACGTGGCTGGTCGCGCTCGCCGCTACTGTCGCCCTCTACCTCGTCCGCGATCTGATCCCGTGGGCCTTCGACTATCCGAAGTCCGTGGAATGGCCGCTTCGATTCTGGATCAGCGATTTCATGAAGTGGCTGCTGAACGATGCCAGCTTTGGCATCTTCACGTTCAAGGAATTCACCCGCTCGATCGCCTGGGTCATCGAGCAGCCCTATTGGGTGGCCAAGAGTTTGCTCGCGCAGGGGTTCCGAATCGGCGTCGGCAGCGACGCGGTGGAGGTGTTTCCGCGTCTGTCCTGGCTCGCGCTGATCGCCGTCGTCGCATTGATGGGGCTTTACGCGCGCGACTGGAAGCTGTCGCTGATGGTCGGCTTGTGCTTCCTCTATCTCGCGGTGTTCGGGCAATGGGACAGCGCCATGGTCACCCTCAGCTCGATCGTCATCGCGGTGCCGTTCGGTGTCGCCGGCGGCCTCGGCCTGGGCATCTTGGGATTTCGCTCGCGCCGCTTCGAAGCGGCCATAACCCCGGTTCTCGACCTGATGCAGACGGTCCCGGTCTTCGCCTATCTGGTGCCGGTGCTGATTCTGTTCGGCTTCGGCCCGGTCGCGGCAATGATCGCGACCATAATCTATGCCACCCCGCCGATGGTGCGGGTCACCATGCTGGGTTTGCGCCAGGTCGCCCCAGAGGTCGTCGAGGCCGGTCGCATGGCCGGTTGCACACGCCGGCAATTGCTATGGAAGGTACAAATCCCGTCGGCCAAGAGATCGCTCATGATCGGTGTCAACCAGGTCGTGATGCTGTCCCTGAACATGGTCATCATCGCATCGATGATCGGCGCCGGCGGCCTCGGGTTCGACGTCCTGACGGCGCTCAAGCGGCTCAAGATCGGCGAGGGGATCGAGGCCGGTGTCGCGATTACCTTGCTCGCCATCGCGCTCGACCGCCTCAGCCAAGCGTTTGCCAACCGGCCCCAGCCGCAGCGCGACGATCGACGTGCCGGCCTCTTGGGGCGACACCCGTATCTCATAACGGCGTTGGCCGTCATGGCCGTGACTTGGCTGCTGGGCCTGATCACGGCGGCGACGGCGACCTATCCAGAGGCGTGGCAAATCACCACGGGAACGTTTTGGGGCGACGTCGTCAAATGGATCAACGTCAACTTCTTCGAGCAACTCGATGCGGTGAAGAGCTTCCTGTTGCTGAACGTGATGATCCCGTTCAAGCGCTTTCTCCTGACGTTGCCCTGGGTGGCGGTTGTCGGCTTGGTGGCGCTCGCCGGACTCCAGCTCGGCGGCTGGCGGCTGGCGCTTTTGACCGGCGCGCTCGCGCTTTTCATCGCGGTCGTCGGTCAGTGGGAAAAGGCGATGATCAGCGTCTACCTGTGCGGCATCGCCGTCGTGATCGCCAGCCTGATCGGAATTCCCATCGGCATCATGGCGGCGCGCAACGAGCGGCTCCACCGTATCGTCCAGGTCATGGTCGATACCCTTCAAACGCTGCCTTCGTTCGTCTATTTGATGCCCGCGGTGATGCTGTTCCGGGTCGGCGATTTTTCGGCGATGCTGGCGGTCACCGCCTATGCCTTGGCACCGGCGATCCGCTATACCGACCACGGCATTCGCAAGGTACCCACGCATCTCATCGAGGCCGCGAAGACCTCCGGTTGCACGCGCCGACAGATCCTGTGGAAAGTGCAAATGCCGCTGGCCCTGCCGGAGATCATGCTGGGCGTCAACCAGACCATCATGATGGGCCTCAGCATGTTGGTGATCACCGCGTTGGTCGGGACCCGCGATCTCGGGCAAGAAGTCTATATCGCGTTGACCAAGGCCGATACCGGCCGCGGTATCGTCGCCGGCCTGTGCGTCGCCTTCATTGCCATTATCGCCGATCGATTGATCGGCGCCTGGGCCAACCGCCGCAAGGCGGAATTGGGAATGGAGTAGGTGAGGCGGCGATGAACGACGACGCGCGCGGGCGAGCCGCAAAGCTATCGATCTGGAGCGGTACGGTCGAGCCGGAGCCTTTGACCGGGGGCATTACCAACACCAACTTCACCGTCGTTGACCGCGGCGAGAAATTCGTCGTCCGGATCGGTGACGATATTCCCGTCCATGGTGTCCTCAGGGTTAACGAACTGGCCGCCAGCCGGGCGGCCTTCGCCGCCGGCGTTTCGCCCGAGGTCGTTTACGCCGAACCCGGAGTCCTGGTATTGCGGTTCATCGATGGCAAGACCTATGCGGCCGAGGATGTCCGCCGGGACGGAGCGCTCGAACGGATCGTCCCCCTGGTCAAGCGGGTTCACACCGAGATCCCCAACCATTTCGCCGGCGCAACGCCCGCCTTTTGGGTCTTCCAGGTGTTGCGCGACTATCGCCGCAGCCTACGTGCGGGTAATAGCCGGATGATCGGCGATTTGCCGCGCCTCGAAAGCATCGCCGACGAATTGGAGGACGCGGTCGGTCCGGTCCGCATCGTCTTCGGGCACAACGACCTGCTGCCCGCCAACTTCATCGATAGCGGCGATCGCCTGTGGCTCGTCGATTGGGATTATGCGGGCTTCAATTCACCGCTCTTCGACCTCGCGAATCTGGCCTCCAACAACGAACTCAACGAAGCCCGCGAGCGATGGTTGCTTGAAACCTATTTCGAGAGCGCTGTCGACGACCGGCTGTGGCACCGTTATTCGGCGATGAAATGCGCCTCCCTACTGCGCGAGGGCATGTGGAGCATGATTTCCGAGATTCATTCGACGCTCGAATTCGACTATGTCGCCTATACGGCCGAAAACATGGCCCGGTTCGAGCGCGCCTACACCGATTTCCGGGCACTCTGAGCGCGCCATGGCGGCTTTCCCGACCCAGGCTCAAACCGTCGTCATCGGCGGCGGCATCATCGGCTGCAGTGTCGCCTACCACCTGGCCGAGTTCGGGCACCGCGATGTCGTGCTGTTGGAGCGCGCCAAGCTGACCAGCGGCTCGACCCATCACGCCGCGGGCCTGGTCGGGCAGTTGCGCAGCAGTGCGAACGTCACCCAATTGCTCAAATACAGCGTCGAACTTTACGACAGCCTGGAAGACAAGACCGGGTTGGCGACCGGCTGGAAGATGAATGGCGGCCTTCGGCTCGCCTGCAACGCCGAGCGCATGGTCGAGATCCGGCGCCAGGCGACTACGGCCCACAGTTTCGGCCTGGAGATGGAATTGTTGACACCGTCCGAGGCGCAGAATTTGTGGCCGCCCATGGATATCTCCGATCTTGTCGGCGCCGCCTTCTTGCCGACCGATGGTCAGGCCAACCCGTCCGACATTACCCAGGCGCTGGCCAAGGGCGCGCGCGATGGCGGCGTCCGCATCATAGAAGACTGCCCGGTTACCGCGATCGCGGTGCAAAACGGGCGTGTCTCCGGCGTCGAGACCGAACGCGGCGCCGTCGCCTGCGAAATCGTCGTCAATTGTGCCGGCCAATGGGCGCGCGAAATCGGTGAATTGGCCGGGGTCACGGTTCCGGTCACCTCGGTCCAGCATCAATATCTGATCACCGAACCAATCGGTGGCGTGGCGCGCGATCTGCCGACCTTGCGCGATCCCGACAGATTGATCTATTTCAAGGAAGAGGTCGGCGGGCTGGTCATGGGGGGCTATGAGCCCAACCCCATTCCGTGGGCCATCGACGGGATCCCGGCCGGCTTCCATTTCAGCCTGTTGGAATCCGACTGGGATCATTTCGAGCCGATGATGGAGCAGGCGCTGGCGCGGGTGCCGGCGCTCGCGACAGCGGGGGTCAAGGACCTCATCAACGGTCCCGAGGCGTTTACCCCCGACGGCAATTTCATTCTCGGCGAGGCCGCCGAGGTGAGCAACTTTTTCGTTGGCTGCGGGTTCAATGCGTTCGGCATCGCCTCCGGCGGCGGCGCCGGACGCGCTCTGGCCGAGTGGATCGCGGGCGGCGAAGCGCCATTCGACCTGTGGCCGGTCGATATCCGGCGCTTCGGTTCCCACCACGGCGACCCGAACTGGGTCCGCGAGCGGACGCTTGAGCTCTACGGCAAGCACTACGCGATGGCGTGGCCGTTCGAGGAGCATGAGAGCGCCCGTCCGGTACGCACCTCGGCGCTCTACCGGCGGCTCAAGGATCAGGGCGCCTGTTTCGGCGAGAAGATGGCGTGGGAGCGTCCCAACTGGTTCGCGCCCGAAGGTGTCGAGCCCACGGACAGCTATTCGTTCGGCCGCCAAAACTGGTTCGAGCATGTCGGCGCCGAGCATCGTGCCGTGCGGGAGGCGGCCGGTCTTTTCGATCAGAGCTCGTTCGCCAAGTTCGTCGTCAGCGGACCGGACGCGGAGACGGCGCTCAACTGGATATGCGCGGGCAATGTCGCCAAGCCGCCGGGTTCATTGACCTATACGCAAATGTTAAACAGCCGCGGTGGGATCGAATGCGACCTCACTGTCTCGCGGTTCGCCGAGGACCTGTTCTATATCGTGACCGGAACCGGGTTTCGCACCCATGACCTGGCGTGGATACGCCGTCACATCGATAGCGGTCTTGTCGCCACGGTTGAGGACGTCACCGAGAGCCATGGCACGCTGTCGCTGATGGGACCACGGGCGCGGGACATCCTGTCGCAGATCTCCGCCGCCGACGTGTCGAATGGCGGGTTCCCCTTTGCGCAATGCCGTGAAATCGAGATCGTCGGCGCGCCGGTTCGCGCCCTCCGCGTCACCTATGTCGGTGAACTCGGTTGGGAGCTGCATTTTCCGATCGAGCATGCGGGTGCCGTCTATGATGCGATCATGGCGGCGGGGCGGCCGCTCGGCCTCGTCAATGCGGGCTATCGCGCCATCGAGACGCTGCGCCTCGAAAAAGGGTATCGCGCCTGGGGGGCGGACATCGGACCCGACTACACGCCGCTCGAAGCCGGGTTGGAATGGGCGGTCAAGCTGAAGGACAATGTCCCGTTCTTCGGCCGCGAAGCGTTGGCGGCGCAACGCGAGGGGCCGATTGTCAAGCGGCTGGCCGGGTTTACCGTCGATGATCCGGCAATCGTGCTGTTGGGGCGCGAAACGATTTACCGCAACGGCGCGCGCGCCGGATGGCTGTCGAGCGGCGGTTGGGGTTACACAATCGGGACCAACATCGGCTACGGTTATGTACGCAACGCCGATGGTGTCGACCGGGACTACCTGGAATCGGGTGACTACGAACTCGAGGTGGCGACGGAACGCGTTTCCTGCAAGCTCCACCTGGCGCCGCTTTATGATCCCGGGATGACTCGGGTCAAGGCGTGACGCGGCTGGACGCGCCCCGGCGCCGTCGCGCTACGAAAAATCTTCCAAGTGGGCGGTGTCATTGATGCGCAAAACGCGGATGCGGCCGTCGACGATGTCGATCTCATTGATCGTGCAGGGCGCCTGTGCGATCCGCCAATAGGTCGACAGCGGCTGATCGAGGAGCTGGATCAGCAGCGCCCGATTGACGCTGTCGTGACCAACCAGCACGACGGGTTCCTCCGCTTCGATCGCATGTTCCAGAACGAAACGCAGCGCGTCGGCGGTACGCGCGACCAAGTCGTGAAGCGAATCTCCGTTAGGAAAGCGCACTTGGTCCGGCGTATCAAACCATGCCGCGAAGAGTTCGGGCGCCGCGGCCTGGATTTCGTCATGGCTGTGGCCCTGCCAGTCGCCGTAGTCGAGGTCGATGAGGCCGGGCAGAACCTCGCTCTCGACTTTGCAGGCGTCGGCGATCGAAGTGCCGGTCGCAACACAGCGGCCCATCGGGCTGGTGTAAACCCGGCGTGGCTGCCAGGTCGTCGCGATGCGTGCCGCCACCGCGGCGGCGTCGGCTCGGCCGCGCGCGGTCAGGGTGAGTTCGGCGCGGCCCCGGAAGACCGGCGGGTCGATCCCTTCGACATGGCCATGTCGGGTGAGAATGATCTTGGTCATAACGCATTGGTCCGAATTGTCCGCCGCGACATCGCGGTCGAGGGTAACCCAGCAAGCGACCGGAATCGCCAAGCCAAGAACCGCCGGCATTAGGCGCGGTCGCGACCGCCGTTTTAGCCGAGAGGCGCGGCGAAGACTATGCCTGGAAATGGTTCTGGGGGTGGCCCCGGTTCAGCAAGCGATCTCTTCGACGATGCCGCAGGGTTTGATCTCGAAGGGCTTACGAGGGTTGTCCCGATAGACATCGAAGGCCCGCTTGTCCTCGCAATGGGCCTTTGCGATGACGGTCTCCCGGCCGTCGATAACGCGCTCGACGACCTGGCTGAGGAACGAGAGCGTGCAGCCTTGTTCCTCGTCCAACTGAAGAGTCAATTCTTGTTGCCAACTCAGTGCGGCGGCGGCGCTCGCCACGGTCACGAAAAATGTGACAATGCATAATCCTCGCAACGGATTCATTCGACATCCTCGGCTTTGATATCGCTCGATGGTAATGGTACCGCGGCGACGCGCGACTGAGTTTGATCCAAGTCAATGGCGCTGCCCGCGGCAGGTGGCCTCGGTCGATGACAGCGACGACCCAAGCGGTCTATTATCGAGACCGCCGGTTAGGGAGGAAAATGGCATGGCCGAAGTTTCGCTCAAGACACACCTCAATGCGTCCGCCGATCAGGTTTGGGACGTAATCGGACATTTTAACGGGTTGCCCGCCTGGCATCCCATGATCGTCGAAAGCACGCTCGACGACGGCGGCAAGATGCGGACACTGACTTTGCCTGACGGCAGCAAGGTGGTCGAAGAGTTGCACGATTCCGACGACGGCGGGCATACCATGACCTATGCCATCGTCGATTCGCCGCTGCCGGTCGAGAATTATGTCAGCACGATCCGCGTGATCCCCGCCCAGGACGGGGTCGGCTGCACGGTCGAGTGGTCGAGCGCCTTCGACCCGTCGGGCGAGGAGGGTGCGGCGATCAACGCCATCCACGGCGTTTACCAGGCGGGCTTGGAAAATTTGACCAAGATGTTTGGGACTTGAGCCGACGGCTGGCCCGCCGGTCCGATCGAACTTGGTTGTACGGAGCCGCCGGACCGAACCCTAGTCGTAGGTACGTGTTTCCTTGACCTCGTAGTGTTCGGAAGTTCGGTCCCAGCGCTTCAGCACCTCTTGCGCCGCCGCCGGAACATAACAGCGACGATAGTCTTGACCCTGAAAGTCGATCACGCTCTGGATCGAATCGAAGGTCATGATGGTGATGAACTCGACCTCGTCCGGGTGGTCTTGGCGCAGTAATTCGATACCGCGATAGCCGGCAATGCGTTTCGCCTCGATACCGGGAAACACCTCGTCATGCAGCAGGGCCTCGTAGCGGTCGGCATTTTCCAGGGTCGTCCAGCCGTGCCAGATTCGTTTGACCGCCATGACCCTATCGCGCGTTAATCGCTAAGCCGTTCGAGGCGGTCGGAATTCAGTTCACCACGATGCGCGGCGCGACGCGGGACGGCTCGCCGGCTTCCTGGGCCACCTTATCGGCGATCCGCCCGGCGATCGTCAGATAGGCTTGGGCGTGGGCGCTTTCGGGGTTGGAAACCACGATCGGCAGGCCGGAATCGGAGGTCTCACGGATCTCGATATCGAGCGGGATTTCGCCGAGGAATTCCATGCCGAGTTTTTCGGCTTCGCGTCGGGCGCCGCCATGGGCGAAGATTTCGCTTCGCTCATTGCAGTGCGGACATATGAAATAGCTCATGTTCTCGACGATGCCGAGCACCGGAACATCGACCTTGCGGAACATGTTGAGGCCCTTGCGGGCGTCGAGCAGGGCAATATCCTGCGGAGTCGACACGATGACCGCACCGGCCAGCGGCACGCGCTGGGCCATGGTCAGTTGCGCATCGCCGGTCCCCGGCGGCATGTCGACGACGAGAATATCGAGCTCGCCCCAATCGACGTCGCGCAGCATTTGTTCGATGGCGCTCATCACCATCGGTCCGCGCCAGATCATCGGCGTGTCCTCGGCGACCAAGAAGCCCATCGACATGCATTTCAGGCCGTGATTTTCCATCGGCTGTAGGGTCTGCCCATCGGCCGAATTGGGTTTGCCGTGAATGCCCAGCATGCGCGGCATCGACGGCCCATAGATGTCGGCGTCGAGGACCCCGACCTTGAGCCCGGTCGCGGCCAGGGCCAGGGCGAGATTGGCCGCCGTCGTCGACTTGCCGACACCGCCTTTGCCGGAGGCCACGGCGACGATGGATTTGACACCCGGGACCAGCGCCTTGCCGGGGGCCTGAGCCCCGGCTTGTGGCGGCGGAGTCGCCGCGCTATCGCCGCCATTGCCCGGGCTGCTTCGGTGCGCGGTCAGGATGGCGGTCACCGATAAGACACCGGGCAGCGCCTCGATCGCCTTTTCCGCCTGCTGGCGCAGGGGCTCCAAATGGGGACCGCGTTTGGGGTCGACCTCGATCGAGAACCCGACATTGCCGTCTCTGATGACGATGCCTTTGACCATGTCCCCTGAAACGATGTCGGCTCCGCTGTCCGGGTCGACGACCGCCTTGAGGGCTTCGAGAATCTGCGCCTGGTTGACCTCGGCCATCCTTGAAAACTCCGCCTTTCGGCCAATATCGGGGTTACGACCCGTGCGTGCGGCGCGATTGGATCGATTGCACCGCAGCGACGGGTGACATATAAGGCGGCCAGCGTGGTTTGAAAAGCGCGCAGCACACGGCCAACGGCAAAGGAATACTGAATGCCTTGGACAAATCAGGGCGGCGGCAGCGGCGGCGGGGGCGGAGGTCCCTGGGGGCGCGGCCCGCAAGGCCCGACCCCGCCCAATCTCGAAGACGTTCTCCGTAAGGGCCAAGACAAGGTTCGCAGCATGCTGCCCGGCGGCTTGGGCGGCAAGGGAATCGCCGCCATCATCGGTGTCGTGCTGATCATTTGGCTGGTCCTCGGCACCTACCGCGTCGAGCCCGGCGAACAAGGCGTGGCGCTGATTTTCGGCAAGGTGTGGACGACGACGGGCCCGGGGCTGCACTGGAACTTCCCCGGACCGATCGGGAGCGTCGATACGCCCGAGGTCGAGCGCATCAATCGGGTTGAAGTCGGCCTGCGCACCAGCGGTACGGGAAGCCGGACCGGCGCCCGCCGCGACGTCACCGAGGAAAGCCTGATGCTGACCGGCGACGAGAACATCATCGACATTCAGTTCGTGGTGCTGTGGAAGATCAGCAACGCCGAGGAGTTCCTGTTCAACGTCCGCAACCCGGTCGAGACGGTCAAGGCGGTTTCGGAAAGCGCGATGCGCGAGGTTGTAGGCCGTTCCGATTTCGAGTTTGCGCGCACCCAAGGCCGCGGCGAAATCCAGGATGACGCGGAGAAATTGATCCAGGATACCCTCGACGACTACAACGCCGGCATTCTCGTCACCAGTATCGAGCTGCAAAAGGTCGACCCGCCGGGACAGGTCATCGACGCCTTCCGTGACGTCCAGGCGGCCCGCGCCGACAAGGAACGCTCGGTCAACGAAGCCCAGGCCTACCTCAACGAGGTAACCCAGAGGGCGGAAGGCGAGGCCGAACAGGTCACGCGCTCGGCGGAGGCCTACAAGGAAGAGAAGATCGCCGCATCGACCGGTGACACGGCTCGCTTCCTGTCGGTCTTCGAGCAATACAAGCGTAACCCGGACGTCATCACGCGGCGGGTCTATCTGCAGACGATGGAAAATCTGTTGAGCGGCATGGACAAGATACTGATCGACACGAAATCCGGCGGCGCGCCGGTGCCATACCTGCCGCTCGATCAGCTGATCAAACGTGACCCGCGATCAGACCAGCAAGGAGGCAGCCAATGAAACCTTGGCTCAAGCTGGCCCTAGGCATCGTGATCGTCGTGCTCGGTATCGCCACGTTCATGTCGCTCTATACCGTCAATATGCGCGAGCAGGCGCTGATCATTCAATTCGGCGAGCCGATCGACGTCGTCGAAGAACCCGGCCTTCACTTCAAATGGCCGTGGCGCAGCGTCACCTTTTTTGACAAACGCGTTCTGGACTACGATGCGCGCACGGTCGAAGTGCCGACTCGTGACCAGAAACAGTTGGTCGTCGATGCCTTTTCCCGATACCGCATCGTCAATCCGCTCAAATATTTCCAGTCGGTGCGGACGGAATCGGATGCTCATGCCCGGCTTGGCAACTTCATGGAGGCGGCGCTGAGACAAACGCTGGGCCGTGTCGGGATGTTGCGCATCCTTACCGAAGAGCGCGCCGCCTTGATGGATGAAATCGGCGATACGGTCAATCGTCAGGCGCAGGCGCTGGGCATCAATGTGATCGACGTACGCATCAAGCGCGTCGACCTGCCCGAGGCCAACAGCCAAGCCATCTTCCGCCGCATGCAGACGCAGCGCGAACAGGAGGCCCGGCGCATTCGAGCCGAGGGCAACCGCGATGCCCGCCAGATCACGGCCGAGGCCGACAAGCAAGAGCGCGTGATCATCGCCGAGGCCAAGAAGCAGGCCGAGATCCTGCGCGGTGAAGGCGACGCCGAGGCCGAACGCATCTACATCGATGCCTATGGCCAAGACGAGAAATTCTTCGATTTCTGGCGCTCGATGCAGGCCATGTCGAAAGGCTTGGCCGACGACACCACGAGCTATATCGGTTCGCCCGATGGTGACTTCTTCCGCTTTTTCGGCGATCAGACGGGGACAGGCCTGTCGCGGAGTCCACGCGCGAACGATGGCGCGCAGAGTTCCGATCGCGCGCCAACGCCCGAATAGGGATCGTGCGCGAGCGAGCCGGCGGCGCCGCCCCGACGGCACAGCCGTGCGTGCGCCGCGATGACGGATTTTATCGTTGCGATTGCCCTGATCCTCGCCATCGAGGGCGCGATTTATGCCTTGTTTCCGGATGGCATGAAACGGGTGATGATTCGGGTGCTGGATGAACCGAGTTCCACTCTCAGAACAGCCGGTATCCTGGCGGCGTTCGTGGGCGTCGCGATCGTTTGGATGATACGAGGGTGAACGTCGCTACAATCCCGCAAAATAGACATATTTGAAACATAATTAGCGACTGAAATCCTCTGCGACTGTCGGCCCGCGTGGCGGGATGGCTCCGGTGCGGCACTTTGCGCAGCGGCGTAGTCGATCCCGACGACGGGCATGCAATCGATCAACGAAACGAGATCGAATTATGAAATGGAGAGGAAGCGTGGATAAGCATTCCGTTCAATCGACCACCTCGTTCGCGGCGCGGGCGACGGTGTTGCAACAGGCGCTGCACATGAAATTGGTTGGCGTCGTTGTCGTCGTGGCCGCGCTCGTCGCGTCCGGCGCCGCCCAGGCCAAGCCCGCCCCCGAAAGCTTCGCGGAACTGGTCGACGACCTTCTGCCTGGCGTTGTCAACATCTCGACCACCCAGAAGGTCGAAGCGCGCGGACCAGAGCTGCCGCAGTTTCCTCCGGGCTCGCCCTTCGAGGATTTCTTCAAGGAATTCTTTGAGCGTCAAGGGCCCGAGGGCCCACGCCGGAATGCTCAATCCCTGGGCTCCGGTTTCATCGTCAGCGCGGATGGCTATATCGCCACCAACAATCACGTCATCGAGGACGCCGATGAAATTACGGTGATCCTGCATGATGAGACCGAGCTCGATGCCGAACTCGTTGGCCACGATCCCAAGACCGATCTGGCACTGCTCAAGGTCGACACCGAAGGCAGGACCTTGCCGTCATTGCAATGGGGCGATTCGTCGGCGACCCGGGTCGGCGACTGGGTGGTCGCGATCGGCAATCCGTTCGGTCTCGGTGGTACCGTGACCGCCGGCATCGTTTCCGCTCGCGCCCGCGACATCAACGCCGGCCCCTATGATGATTTCATCCAGACCGATGCGTCGATCAATCGTGGCAATTCGGGCGGCCCAATGTTCAACGTCGACGGCGAGATTGTCGGCATCAATACCGCGATCTTCTCGCCGTCTGGTGGCAGCATCGGGATCGGGTTTGCCATTCCCTCCAATCTCGCTCGCAACGTGATCGAACAGCTCAAGACGCACGGCCATACGCGCCGTGGCTGGCTCGGCGTGCGGATCCAGACGGTGACCGACGAAATCGCCGAAAGCCTGGGTCTCGGCGATCCGCGCGGCGCCTTGGTGGCAAGCGTCACGGGCGGTGGCCCGGCCGAGGATGCCGGGCTGCAGCAGGGCGATGTCATTCTTGCCTTCGACGGCAAGGACGTCGAGGAAATGCGCAATCTGCCGCGTATCGTCGCCGAAACGCCGATCGAGAAGTCGGTTGACGTCGTGGTCTGGCGGAAGGGCGGCGAAGAAATCGTCAAGGTCCGGGTCGGCGAGTTGGACGAGAACGAGCCGCAAGTTGCCAGCCTGCCGGAGCAGCCGGAATCGGGGGAGGCACTCGACGATCTGGGGCTTTCGCTGACCGGCATCACCGACGATGTGCGTAAGCAATTCGACCTCGGCGAAGGCCTCGATGGCGTCGTCGTGACCGACGTCGATCAAGAAAGCCCGGCCGGCGAAAAAGGCCTGCGCCCGGGCGACGTCATCATCGAGGTTGGCCAGGAGCCGGTGACCACGCCGACCGAGGTTGCCGAACGCGTCGACGAGGCCAAGGATGCCGGCCGCAAGTCGGTCCTGCTGTTGCTGCAGCGCGGCGACGATCTGCGGTTTGTCGCCATCCGCATCGACGACAAGGGCTGACCGCCGGTCGATGTCAAAGGGAAACGGCGCCCCGCGGGGCGCCGTTTTCTTTTGCGCTGACCGAATGTATCGTACCGTCGGCTAGTCGACGAACTCATCGGCGCGGAAGCCCTGAATGAAGAGGAGCGATCGCAGATCGGTATGATCGATGCGCACGGCGGCGCGCTCGGCGACGATCTTTTTGCCCTGAAAGGCGACGCCGAGCCCGGCGCGCTCGATCATGCCGAGATCGTTGGCGCCGTCTCCAACGGCCAGCGTGTCGGCGATCGAAATCCCCCGGTTGCCCGAAATCCGCAGCAACGCGTCGACTTTTCCATCGCGATTTATGATCGGCGGTATGATCTTCCCGGTTAGGCGCCCGTTCGTGAATTCCAATTCGTTGGCCTCTTCTTCGTCGAAGCCCACGGTGCGCGCGACCCGCGACGTGAAATACTTGAACGCGCCGGAAACGAGTGCGGTATAGGCCCCGCATCGGCGCATCGTGCGAACCAAGGTGCGGGCACCAGGCATCAGGATGACTTGTTGGTAGGCGGCCTCCAGCATCGTCGCCGGTAGCCCGTCGAGCATCGCCACGCGCCGCTCCAGGGCGTCGATGAAGTCGACCTCGCCCTGCATCGACTGCCATGTGATCGCCGCGACTTCGTCGCCGACACCGGCGAAAGCGGCGAGATCGTCGAGGGTCTCATTGGTGACGATCGTGGAATCCATATCGCAAATTAGAAGGTGTTTGCGGCGGGCATCGGCGGGCAGAACGGCGAAATCGATCGGACGACCGTCGACGATTTCTCGAATGACAGCCTGCGCCGCCGCGACCTCCAACCCGCTGACAGCGAGATCGACCGCCCGCTCGGGCGCAAGCCAGTCGGGCGTCGCGCCGACGGGCCGCGGACCTGAGGCCAGGGCTTCTGCGACCTCGCCGACAAGTCGCGTATCGAGCGGCAGAATCGATGGATCGGAGATCAGTGTCGCGACATGTTGCATGTGCGAAATTTCTTGTGCAGCGCAACTATAGCTTTGCGCCACGGATCCGCGCAAGCGGGTTGAGGCGGCGCCCGCATTCCGGCATGACTGAACGCAGACGGACCCGCACCGCCAAGCATGATTACCAAGCCATGGCCAACGCAGCACTGATAATAACCGGACCCACGGCAAGCGGGAAGTCGCGGCTCGCCATGGATGTGGCGGCAAAGTTCAATGGCGTCGTTGTCAATGCCGACAGCATGCAAATTTACCGCGAGCTTCGCATTCTGACGGCACGGCCGACAGCCGACGATGGTAGTCGCGTCCCGCACGAACTTTATGGCATCGCGTCGGCCGCCGAGCGATTTTCGGTCGGCGCCTGGCGCGACCGCGCGGCGGGGCGAATCGAGGCGCTGGCCGATGCCGGAAAACTCCCGATATTCTGCGGCGGCACGGGGCTCTATCTCAAATCCCTGGTCGACGGTCTGGCACCGATTCCGGCGATCCCGAGCGACGTCCAAGAACGGACCCGTGATCTTTTCGACCGCCTCGGCGGCCCGGCGTTCCATGCCCGCCTGGCGGAACGGGATCCCGCCGCGGCGGCGCGCATCCGGCCCCAAGATGGTCAACGCTTGCGGCGCGCCTGGGACGTCCTTGAGGCGACCGGACGGTCGATCGTTGCATGGCGGAAAGCGACGCCCCGGTCGAGATCCGATACGGACTTCCGCACGATCCTCGTGACGCCGCCGCGGGCCGAGCTCTACGCCGCCTGCGACGCCCGCTTTGACGCCATGATCGCGACCGGGGCGGTGGACGAGGTTGCCGGTTTGGCAGCGATGGCTCTCGACGACGGGCTGCCGGCAATGAAAGCCCTGGGTGTCAAGGACTTGCGGCGCTATGTCGCCGGCGAGGTCGACCTCGATACCGCCGTTGCCGAGGCCAAGAAATCGACCCGCCGTTTCGCCAAGCGTCAACTGACCTGGTTCCGCCACCAACTGGAGCCGGACTTGGTCATTAATGAGCAATATTCGGAAAGTTTGCAGCCAAAAATCTTTTCATTTATTCGCGAGTTTCTGTTGACCATGGATAGGTAAAGGTCTACCTATGCGCCTTCGCACGCGCAGCAAAGGCTTGCGAAACCTGGATGGCCGGCCCGTTTCGGCGCCGGCCTCCGATTTCTATGCCCGAGGAATGGAACGATGGCGACAGCAGAGATGAACGGGTCCCAGATTGTGTTGAAAGCCCTGGTCGACCAGGGAGTCGATACGATTTTCGGCTATCCCGGCGGCGCTGTTCTGCCGATCTATGACGAGCTGTTTAAGCAAAACTCGATCCGCCACATCCTGGTCCGTCAAGAAGGCGGCGCGGTCCACGCGGCAGAGGGCTATGCGCGCTCGACCGGCAAGGTGGGTGTCGTCCTTGTTACGTCGGGTCCCGGCGCAACCAACGCGGTAACCGGCCTCACCGACGCGCTGATGGATTCGATTCCGATCGTCTGCTTGACCGGGCAGGTGCCGACCCACCTGATCGGCAACGACGCCTTTCAGGAGGCCGACACCACCGGCATTACCCGGCCGTGCACCAAGCACAATTACTTGATCAAACGGGTCGACGACTGCTCGCGGATCGTGCACGAAGCCTTTTATGTGGCGAAAGGCGGCCGCCCCGGGCCGGTCGTTGTCGATCTGCCCAAGGATATTCTGATGGGGAGCGGTCGCCCGCAAGCTCTCGAGCAAATCCAGCACAAGAGCTATCGGCCGCGGGTCAAGGGCGATATCGATGAGATTAGAAAGGCGGTCGACCTGATCCGTTCGGCCAAGCGCCCAATCTTCTATTGCGGCGGCGGCGTCATCAACTCGGGTCCCGCGGCGTCACAATTGCTGAACGAATTCGTTCACCTCACCGGCTATCCGATTACCTTGACCCTGATGGGGCTCGGCGCGTTTCCGGCCTCGGATCCGCAACATCTCGGCATGTTGGGCATGCACGGAACGCTGGAAGCCAATCTGGCGATGCACGGCTGCGACGTGATGATCAACATCGGCGCCCGCTTCGACGACCGGGTCACCGGCCGCCTCGCAGCGTTCTCTCCCGGCTCGAAAAAGATCCACGTCGATATCGACCCGTCTTCGATCAACAAAAACATTTCCGTCGACTGCGCCATCATCGGCGATGTCGGCCACGTGTTGGAGGACATGATCAAGGTGTGGAAGTCGAGCCAGGTACGGCCCGACGGGGAGGCATTGGCGTCGTGGTGGAAGTCGATCGAGGAGTGGCGCGCGCAGGACTGCCTGAAATACCGGCAGGACGGCGACATAATCAAACCGCAATACGCACTGCAGCGGCTCTACGAGCTGACCAAGGATCGCGAGACCTTCATCACGACCGAGGTCGGGCAGCACCAGATGTGGGCGGCGCAGTTCTATAAATTCGAGAAGCCGAACCGGTGGATGACCTCCGGCGGGCTCGGCACCATGGGCTACGGTCTACCGGCGGCGATGGGAGTCCAGGTCGCCCATCCGGATGCCCTGGTCATCGATGTTGCCGGTGAGGCCTCTGTGCTGATGAACATTCAGGAGATGTCGACGATCGCCCAGTACCGGTTGCCGGTGAAGGTTTTCATCCTCAACAACGAATACATGGGCATGGTCCGCCAGTGGCAGGAATTGCTGCATGGCGGACGGTATTCGGAAAGCTATATGGATTCGTTGCCGGATTTCGTGAAGCTGGCGGAATCGTTTCATGCCGTCGGCCTGCGGGCCGAAAAACCGGATCAGGTCGATGACGTGATCAAGGAGATGATCGAAACCGACCGTGCCGTGATCGCCGACATCATGATCGACAAGGAAGAGAACTGCTTCCCCATGATTCCGTCCGGCGCGGCGCACAATGAAATCCTGCTCGGCCCCAGCGACAAGGCTGAAAAGCCGGTCTCGGAAGAGGGCATGGTCCTGGTCTAGCGGCCTGGACCCCGGGATCGGCGGCGCGGTCTGCCGCGCCCGTCAGCGGCACGCGTGAGGGAGCACGACAGGTGGATACGAAAATAGAACGGCATACGATTTCGGTGCTTGTGGAAAATGAGCCCGGCGTGCTCGCCCGGGTCATCGGCCTGTTCTCGGGGCGCGGCTACAACATCGAAAGCCTGACCGTCGCCGAGGTCGATGCCCGCCGGCACCTGTCGCGGATCACCATCGTGACCTCCGGAACGCCGATGATCATCGAGCAGATCAAGGCCCAGCTCGACCGCTTGGTGCCGATCCACGCGGTCAGCGATCTCACTGCCGAGGGGCCCCACATCGAGCGAGAATTGGCGTTGATCAAGGTCGCGGGAAGCGGCGAAAAACGGGTCGAGTCCTTGCGTATCGCCGATATCTTCCGCGCCCGGGTGGTCGATAGCACGACCGCTTCGTTCGTCTTCGAGATGACCGGAGCGACCGACAAACTCGACGCCTTCGTCAAGCTCATGGAGCCGCTGGGCCTAGTCGACGTATGCCGGACAGGGGTCGTCGCCATCTCTCGCGGTCCGAACCCGCAAAATGGATCCGGCTAGGAGCCGGGCAAGAAATACTCACCATAAGGAGGCGCCAAAATATGCGCGTTTATTATGACCGCGACGCGGACGTCAATCTGGTCAAATCGAAAAAAGTGGCGATCGTCGGCTACGGCAGCCAGGGGCACGCCCACGCGATGAATTTGCGTGACAGCGGCCTCGCCGAAATCGTCGTCGCCTTGCGCCAGGATTCCTCGACCCGCGCCAAGGCGGAAGCTGCCGGTTTTCAGGTGATGACCGCCGGCGAGGCGGCTGCGTGGGCGGATGTCGTGATGATGCTGGCACCCGATGAATTGCAGGCCAATCTCTACAAAGACGATCTCCGGGACAATTTGCGCGAGGGTGCGGCCATGGCCGTCGCTCACGGTCTCAGCATCCACTTTGCGTTGATCGAGCCGCGCTCCGACCTCGATGTTTTCATGGTCGCACCCAAGGGGCCGGGACACACCGTGCGATCGGAATACCAGCGCGGCGGCGGCGTGCCTTGCCTGATGGCGATCGCCCAAGATTCGACTGGCAGTGCTCATGATCTGGCACTGTCCTACGCCTCGGCGATCGGCGGCGGACGAGCCGGGATCATCGAGACCACGTTCCGCGAGGAATGCGAGACCGATCTGTTCGGCGAACAGGTGGTGCTGTGCGGCGGCCTCACCTCGTTGATCCAGTCCGGATACGAGACACTGGTCGAAGCGGGATACGCGCCCGAGATGGCCTATTTCGAGTGCCTGCACGAGGTCAAGCTGATCGTCGACCTGATGTATGAGGGCGGGATCGCAAACATGCGCTATTCGATCTCCAACACCGCCGAGTATGGCGATTACACCAGCGGGCCGCGCATCATTACCGATGAAACGCGCGCCGAAATGCGGCGTGTTCTCGATGATATCCAGTCGGGCCGGTTTACCCGCAACTGGGTCCAGGAATGCCAGGCCGGCCAGCCGAGTTTCAAGGCCATGCGCCGCCGCGCGGCCGAACATCCGATCGAGGAGGTCGGCGAACGCCTCCGCGGCATGATGCCGTGGATCAGCGAAAAGGCGCTGGTTGACAAGACTAAGAATTAGGCGGTCGGAATCGTCGGCGGGGCGCTTGCGAATACTTTGATCGCGGGCGACGTGGCCTGCGATGGCCTCATTGCGGTCGCCAAACCGCATGTTTGGTGACGAAAAGTTAAAAAAAATCGCATTGAGTCCCGTTAAATACTTGCGATGACTAGGCAAAACGGCGTAGACATGAGCGAGTCAAGCCTCTGATGGGCTTGATATTGTGTTCGATGTCCCTGGCAACCCCAATATAAGGTAGCTATGGACGGAGGCAGGCAGCGGAAATGAGCGCACGGATCAAACGCGCATTAACACGGTCTACACGTCCAGCGACGGACGTTGAGACGGTGCGTGTAAATTCGGCCTGCCTTGACGCGCTTCTTCTTCGTAGCGGCGCGGGGCTTCGACTTATTCGCCCCTGAACAATGGCCAAGCCCGTTGGGCTGCCCGTTCAGGGGAAGATTGCGAATAGTCGAAGTATGAACCCGTCAAGCGCGAAAGGATGAATGACATGACGGACACGACCGCGAACGATTACGTCACCATATTCGACACGACGTTGCGTGACGGCGAGCAATCGCCCGGCGCGTCGATGAATCTTCACGAAAAGCTGAAGATTGCCGAAATCCTCCAGGAAATGCGGGTCGACGTCATCGAGGCCGGATTTCCGATCGCTTCGAACGGCGATTTCGAAGCCGTGACCGAGGTCGCCAAGCTGCTCAAGAATTCAAAGGTCTGCGGCTTGGCGCGGGCGTCAAAGAAGGATATCGACCGCGCTTGGGAGGCCCTCCATCATGCCGACCAGGCGCGGATCCATACTTTCCTGTCGACCAGTCCGCTGCACATGAAATTCAAGCTGCAGATGGAACCGGAAGCGGTGCACCAGGCGGTGATCGATAGTGTCACCCATGCCCGCAATCTCTGCGACGACGTTGAGTGGTCGCCCGAGGACGGCTCGCGCACCGAAAGCGACTTCCTCTGTCGCTGTGTCGAAAGCGCGATCAAGGCCGGTGCCACGACAATCAACATTCCCGACACCGTCGGATATGCCGTGCCGGGCGAGTTCGCGGCCTTGATCGCCAAGCTTTTCGACCGCGTTCCGAATATCGACAAGGCGACGATTTCGGTTCACTGCCACAACGATCTCGGCTTGGCGGTGGCCAATTCGTTAGCCGCCGTCGATATCGGCGCACGGCAGGTCGAGTGCACGATCAACGGGCTTGGCGAACGGGCCGGCAATGCCGCGCTCGAGGAAATCGTCATGGCGCTGCGGACCCGCAACGATGCGATGCCGTATCAGACTGGCCTTCAAACCCAGCATATCACCCGGGCCTCCCACCTGGTTTCGACGATCACCGGATTCCCGGTCCAGCCCAACAAGGCGATCGTCGGTGCCAATGCGTTCGCCCACGAATCGGGCATTCACCAGGATGGTGTCCTCAAGCACGCCCAAACATACGAGATCATGACCCCGGAATCGGTCGGACTGACGAAGTCTACGCTGGTCATGGGTAAGCACTCCGGCCGCCATGCATTCAAGGCCAAGCTCGAGGAATTGGGCTATCAATTGGGCCAGAACGCTGTCGAAGATGCGTTTCAGCGCTTCAAGGATCTCGCCGACAAGAAGAAGGATGTCTATGACGAGGACATCGTGGCGCTGGTCGACGACGAGGTCATTCGGGACCGCGAGAGAATCCGCTTCGTGTCACTCCACGTCGTATGTGGTTCGACGGGCCCGCAGACGGCCGACTTGCAGCTCGAAATCGACGGTGAGGTCAAGCAAACGACGGCCACCGGCGATGGCCCGGTCGATGCCATTTTCCGGGCGATCCGCAACCTGAGCCCGCACGACGCGCGGCTGCAACTCTATCAGGTTCACGCCGTTACCGGTGGCACCGACGCGCAGGCGGAGGTCACCGTGCGCCTTGAAGAGGGCGGCAAGACCGTCAACGGTCAGGGCGCGGATACCGATACACTGGTCGCTTCGGCGCGCGCCTATCTGCACGCGCTCAACAAGTTGCTGACCAAACGCGAGAAGACGGCACCGGCGGCGCTCAGCGCATGATGGTGGCGTCGAACCTTGAAACCGGCGACGGGCCGGGCCGATAGCCCGGCCCCCGCCGACCAGACACGGGGGTAGCTGACGAGACAATGATATTCACCGGATTGATGGGAATGCTGTCCGCCGATATGGCAATCGACCTCGGCACCGCAAACACGCTAGTCTACGTCCGTGGCCGCGGGATTGTACTGAACGAACCGTCGGTGGTCGCCATGGCCGACCGCAAGGGACGCAAGCAAGTCATCGCGGTCGGCGACGAGGCCAAGATGATGCTGGGCCGTACGCCGGGGGACATCACCGCGATCCGGCCGCTCCGCGATGGCGTGATCGCGGATTTTCAGGTCGCTGAGGATATGATCAAGGCATTCATCCGCAAGGTGCACAACCGGCGCAGCTTCGCTCGTCCGCAGGTCATCGTCTGCGTTCCCTCGGGGTCGACCGCTGTCGAGCGGCGGGCGATTCAGGAATCGGCCGAAAGCGCCGGTGCGCGCCGGGTCTACCTGATCGAAGAGCCGATGGCGGCGGCGATCGGTGCGGGGCTTCCGGTGACCGAGCCGACCGGCTCGATGATTGTCGATATCGGCGGCGGCACGACCGAGGTCGCGGTGCTGTCTCTCGGCGGTATCGTCTACTCGCGCTCGGTACGGGTCGGCGGCGACAAGATGGACGAAGCCATTATCGCCTATATTCGCCGCAACCATAATCTGCTCGTCGGCGAAAGCAGCGCCGAGCGGATCAAGAAGGAAATCGGCAGCGCCTGTCCGCCCGAGGATGGGGAAGGCCGGGTGCTCGAGATCAAAGGCCGTGACCTGATGAACGGCGTGCCCAAGGAACTGGTCATCAGCGAGCGCCAAATCGCGGAAAGCCTGGCCGAGCCTGTCGGTGCGATCATCGAATCGGTCAAGGTCGCGCTCGAGCATACGGCGCCGGAGTTGGCCGCCGACATCGTCGACAAGGGCATCGTGCTAACCGGCGGCGGCGCGCTGCTCGGCAATCTCGATTACGTGCTGCGCCATGCCACCGGGCTGCCGGTGTCGATCGCCGACGACCCGCTGTCCTGCGTCGCGCTCGGCACCGGGCGTTGCTTGGAGGAAATGAAAACGCTCAACAATGTTTTGACGACGGCTTATTGATCGCTGTCGGTGGGTTATGAAGCGGAGACGTGCGCCAAGCTCAGAAAAATAGCGACAGGCTAATGACGTGAAACGACGCGGCGCCTCCGTTGCCCGACTTGCTCACCCGGCCAAGATTTGGGTGCAACGCATTCTGCTGATGCTGATGGTCGGAACGGCGGTCGGGCTCATTCTTATCGCGGACAAGGAAAAGGCGTTGGTCGAAGAGCTTCGGACGACCGCCACCGATGCCTTCGCGCCGGTTCTCGAAATCGTTTCGGCACCGGTCGAAACCGCCACCGAAGCCTTTGAATCGCTTGGCCAATTGGCCTCGCTGCAGGGCGAGAATTCACGCCTCCGCGCGGAGAATGAGCGGCTCTTGAAGTGGGAAGCCGTGGCCCGGCGTTTGGAGGCGGAGAATCGCGCCTTCCGTTCCATGCTCAACTTCGTACCCGAGCAAGCGTTTCGCTATATTTCGGCCCGCGTCATTGCCGATTCGAGCGGCGCCTTCGTGCGCTCCATGCTGCTCGACGCAGGTGCTCGTGACGGCATCGGGAAGGGCCAGGCGGCGATCAGCGGCGAAGGCCTCGTCGGGCGCGTGGCGGAGGTCGGCGACAACACCGCTCGGGTGCTGCTCGTCACCGACCTCAACAGCCGTATTCCGGTTCGGCTCGAGACGAGCCGGGATCGCGGTATGCTGGCCGGCGACAACAGCGATCGCCCGCGGCTGATCTATTTGCCGCCAAATGCGCGCGTTGTCGACGGCGACCGCATCGTCACTTCCGGCGATGGCGGCGTGTTTCCGCCCGGGCTTGCGGTAGGGACCGTGGGCGGGCTCGAGGATGGCGTGATTCGAATCGATCCCTTCGTCAATTGGAACCGGCTTGAATACGTCAGGGTCATCGACCTCAATCCGTTGGGCATCGTCGGACGCGACCGCCGCCGCTCGATTCTCAATATCGAATAGGACCGGTCGCGATGCTGGGGCGGATGAACTTCTTCGCTTTGGCGGTCATGCCTTTCATCCTGACCGTCGCCCTGGTTCTCGTCGGCATCGCCCAATGGCCGCTGCCGAGCCCGGTATCGACACCGCCGCAATTCGGTCTCATCGCGGTTTTCTATTGGGCGATCCATCGGCCCGGTGTCTTGCCGGTGGTCGCGGTATTCGTCATCGGCCTGATTCAGGACACCTTGGGCGGCGACCCGATCGGGCTAAACGCGCTGATATACCTTTTCGCCTACTCCATCCTGCGCGCCAACGGCCACCGTTTCGAAGACAAATCGTTCTTCGTCGAGTGGGCGGCCTTCGCGGCGACGGCGGCGGCGGCGGTATTCTTGACCTGGATCGTCATGTCGCTTCGCGCCGAAGCGTTCCTCGGGCTCGGCCCGGCGCTGACCCGTTTTGCCCTCGATCTTGCAGTCTACCCTATTTTTGCCTGGATTTTCGGTTTGATTCGCCGTGGGATGGTGAATTGACATGGCAAAAAAGAAGAAACAGAAGAAGGTCGTCGACCGCGCGAAGCTGTTCAATCGCCGGGCCCTTCTCTTGGGCGGGACCCAATTGGGGCTGCTCTCGCTTCTGGTTGGCCGGCTCTATTACCTTCAAGTCGTCGATTCGAACAAATACGTCGTCCTGGCCGAGGAGAACCGGGTCAATCTCCGCTTGCTGGCGCCACCCCGTGGCCGCATTTACGACCGCTATGGCGTTGAAATCGCCAGCAACCGGCAAAACTACCGGGTCATCCTGGTCGTCGAGCAGGCGCGCGACGTACGCAAGCTGCTCAAGGATCTGTCGGGCATCATCGACATCAGCGAGAAGGACCACTGGCGCGTCCTTCGCGACGCGGCCAGAAAGCGCGCCTTTGTTCCGATCCTGGTGCGCGAGAACCTGTCCTGGAAAGAAGTGTCGCGGATCGAGGTCAACGCGCCGGACTTGCCCGGCGTCACGATCGAGGAAGGGCAGCGCCGCTTCTATCCCTACTCCAACAGCGCCGGGCATATCCTCGGCTATGTCGCGGCGGTGTCCGAAGCCGAGCAGACCGGGGATCCGCTCCTGCAGCTGCCGGATTTCCAAATCGGCAAGAACGGCATCGAGCGCGCCCACGACAACCTGTTTCGCGGCAAGGCCGGCGCCAGCCAGATCGAAGTCAATGCGGTCGGCCGCGTCATCCGCGAGTTGAAGCGAGACGAAGGAACGCCGGGCTACGACATCGACCTGACCCTCGATATGGGGCTGCAGCAATACACGTACTATCGGCTCGGTGACGAAAGCGCCGCCGCCGTGGTCATGGACATCCATACCGGCGAATTACTGGCGATGGCGTCGAGCCCGAGCTTCGATCCCAACGATTTCGCCGACGGAATCGACGCCAAGACGTGGAAGGGATTGCTCGACAACAAGAAGGCGCCGCTGACCAACAAGACGATCGCCGGTCAGTACGCGCCGGGATCGACGTTCAAGATGGTCGTCACCCTTGCGGGGCTCGAGTCGGGCATCATCAAGCCTTCCCATGCGGTGACCTGCTATGGCTCGACCAGTATAGGCCGGGCCAAGTTCCACTGCTGGAAGCGCGGTGGACACGGCACCATGAACCTGCACAACGGGATCAAGCAGTCCTGCGACGTCTTCTTCTACGACGTCGCGCGCAAAGTCGGCCTCGACAGGATCGCGGAAATGGCCAATCGGCTGGGCATCGGCGTTCCGCTGCCGCTGGGATTGCGCGGCGAGAAGAAGGGCTTCATGCCGACCCGGGAATGGAAACAGGCCCAGTTTGGCGAGCGGTGGCAGCATGGCGAGACCCTGGTCGCCGGCATCGGTCAGGGCTTTATCCTGGCCACGCCCCTGCAGCTCGCGGTGATGACGGCGCGAATCGTCAACGGCGGCAAGGCGGTCATGCCGCAATTGCTGCGGCGGCAGATCGGCCCCGACGGCTCGGGCGCACCGATCGCGACCGACTACCCCGATATCGGAATCTCGCAGGCGTCGCGCGATGCCGCGATCCGCGGCATGATCGGTGTCGTCAACGAGCCCCGCGGCACCGCGGGGCGGTCGCGCATCACCGAGGAGGGCATGGAGATGGGCGGCAAGACCGGCACCTCGCAGGTCCGCCGCATCAGTAAGGCGGAACGCGCGACGGGTGTGGTCAAGAACAAGGACAAACCGTGGGAGGAGCGCGACCACGCGCTGTTTATCGGCTTCGCCCCGATCCACGATCCCCGCTATGCCTGCGCCGTCATCGTTGAGCATGGCGGCGGCGGGTCGCGGGCGGCGGCGCCGATCGCCAAGGACGTGCTGCTCGAAACCCAGCGCCGCGATCCGTCGCGGACCAGTCCGTTGTCGAGCCTGGCGCTTGCCGCGCCGATCGGGCAGGACGGCTAGGCGATGACGCACTATTCGCGCCACGACGGTGCCCGCATCGGCTTGGCGCAGCGCATGCTCCAGGTCAATTGGACGCTGGTCGTGCTGATCTGCCTGACCGCGTCGATCGGTTTCATCATGCTCTATTCCGCCGCCGGCGGCAATTTCGAGCCCTGGGCGACACGGCAGATGGTGCGATTCGGGATCGGCATTCTCGGCATGCTGTTCGTGGCGATGATCGATATCCGCATTTGGATGAAGCTGGCCTATGTCGCTTTCGGGGTTTCGCTGGTCCTGCTCGCCGCGGTCGAGTTCGCCGGCACCGGCGCCGGCGGTGCCCAGCGCTGGATCAGCCTCGGGCTCTTCAACCTGCAGCCGTCGGAGCTGGTGAAGATCGCCATGGTGCTGGCGCTCGCCCGCTATTTCCACGGCCGCAGCCATGAGCAGATCGGCAACCCGCTTTACCTGGTCGTGCCGCTGCTCATCGTGTTCGTGCCGGCGGCGCTGGTCATGAAACAGCCCGATCTTGGAACCGCCGTGCTCATGGTCGCCGTCGGCGGCGCCATCTTCTTCCTCGCCGGCGTACGAATCTGGAAGTTCATCCTGGTCGTTCTCGGGGCGCTGGCCGCCATTCCGATCGGCTGGCAATACCTCCACGCCTATCAGCGCCAGCGCATCCTGACCTTCCTCGACCCCGAGCAGGATCCGCTCGGCAGCGGCTACCATATTCTGCAATCGCAGATCGCGCTCGGCTCCGGCGGCCTGTTCGGAAAGGGCTACATGCAGGGCACCCAGGCCAACCTGAATTTCCTGCCGGAAAAGCAGACCGACTTCATCTTCACCATGCTGTCGGAGGAGTTCGGCTTCGTGGGCGCGTTGACGCTGATCGGGCTCTATCTGCTGTTGCTCATCTACGGTTATGCCATCGCCCTGCGCAGTCGCAGCCAGTACGGACGGCTGGTGGCGCTCGGCATCACTTCGACCTTCTTCCTCTATATCTTCATCAATGTGGCCATGGTGATGGGGCTGATCCCGGTCGTCGGCGTGCCGCTGCCGCTCGTCTCCTATGGCGGCACCGCGCTGTTGGCCTTGCTGTTCGGCTTCGGCCTGCTGCTCAACGTTTACGTCTACCGCGACATTCGGCTGGCCCGGACGACCGAAGACTGAGGCCGCGGCGAAGCGGCGGCCGGCGCGACACGGGCGCGGGCGTCGGCCACCAGCGGCCTTGATTCCCCGGTCGCGCGGGGCCAAATGCTCGACAGCGCGCGCCGTCTTTGCTATACGGCGCGCTCATCTCACGGGCGATTAGCTCAGTTGGTAGAGCAGCTGACTCTTAATCAGCGGGTCCGGGGTTCGAGTCCCCGATCGCCCCCCAAGTTTTTCAATTAAATTACAATAGTTTATTCACATACTACGGAAGGGCATTCGAGATGGTGCTTATCCGGGTAGCATTGGGGTAGCACAATCCCCATATTACGGCGTATGAGAAACAACGATTACTGTGCTCCCTTGGCGAGCCTTCCGAAGCATATTCCTCAACTCAATGAGAAACACGAGCAGTTCGGCGCCGAGTATCTAGACACCGGGAGCGCAGCCGAAGCTGCCCGGCGGGTGGGGTATAGTCCATCCTATGGGCGTCAACTCAAGATGCGGGATGACATACGCGCCGCTATCCTCATCGCTTCTCGAAAAGAGTTTGAGGCGGGAGCCGCACCGGCAGTACGCACGATTATCGACTTGGCGCAACATGGGCGTAGCGAGAAGGTGCGACTAGACGCAGCCAAATATCTTGCGGACCGCGTATTTGGTCGACCTACCGCACGTGTCCAAACAACAATACCCGTCGCCGAACTGGGCATCGATGAGATTCGGCAGGAAATTCGAGAGCTAGCAGAGGAACTTGGTCTCACCGACATGATCGATGTTACACCGGATCGAACACCCACTAACGTCGTTAGCAAGGAAGATGGCGCTGAGATAGGCACTTAGCCCCACATCGCACGAACAAAACCGACGCCCATCAAACTTGTCGTTTGCTCGCAATTGAAAGTCGGCTTAGCCGTACCGAGGATTGACCGACTTGCGCCGAGACCGAACTTCTAGCGAGTTGGGTTCTTGGTTGGCTCGGTACCAATAGCCTTCGTTTGCAAGCATCATATCTCCTCTATTCCGGGCATCGACCAGTGAGAGCATGTGCTTGTGCTCGTAGAGCGTCAATTCTTTAGGCAAGGTACTGGAATGGTTTGGGTAGCTGGCGCAGATGGTTGCAAGAAAGGCTGGTTCAGAGTTTCGCGGGATACCGAGACAGCAGAGCTACGCTTTCACATCATAGAACAAGCAAATGGTTTGTTGGAAGTCCTTCCGCGGCCTTCTGTCTTAACGTTGGATATTCCAATCGGTTTGCCTGATGCGGGACAGCGTGACTGTGATAGGCAAGCGCGGAAATGCCTAGGCCCGCCTCGGCAAAGCAGTGTGTTTCCCACTCCAATTCGACCTGCGCTAAGAGCTACGAATCGCGAAGAAGCATCACGTATTACGGAAGTCCGAGACGGCCGAAGGGTGGGAGTTCAATCCTGGGCACTCTATGAAAAAATCTGTGAAGTGGACAAACTTTTACAGTCGAGTGCAGAAGCTAGAAAACGGATTCGAGAGGTGCACCCGGAAGTCTGTTTTTGGTCGTGGGCGGGGGGACGTCCGATGTCTGCTGGGAAGAAAACGCTGGTGGGTAGGGCAATGAGATGCAAACTCGCGGAGGAGTGGCTCGGCTCGCGGGTGCTCGAATTGGGCCGCGGTAGTCACTTGAAGAAGCACGTTGCAGATGACGATATCTTGGATGCAATTGCTGCCCTTTGGACAGCCAACCGAATAGCGCATCGTGAAGCTCAAACACTTCCCAAAGATCCACCGTTGGACGCAACGGGTCTCCCAATGGAGATGGTCTACTAAGGGCGTGACCTTCGGCCTCAATGTCTGGTTGTTGACCCCTGGTGGTCGCCACGGAACATATCGTGCCATTTCGCCTTTGTGCCATAACCCCACTGACAACCAACTTTGCTCAATGTTAGCTTGGTCAGATTTCATCGCTCGGGGATACGCTATGTCTAAGATCACGCGGGAAGCAGAATACAAGCATGTCCAATCCTTCGGAACGTGGGCAAACGCCTTCTATTACGGTGCGCCCGCCATGTCGCTGCTTGCAGGTTTGTATTTTCTGGATGTAGGCACGGAGTAGTGGACTCCAGTGCTACTTGTGTATGGTGTCGTAGCAATTGGAAATTGTGTCGCGTATGGGTTCCAGTCGGCAAATATGCAGATAATTACAATTTCCGATTATTGGGAGGAGAAGCTGAACGATAATGAATTTCATTGACAGATCATGTTTTCATACAGCTTTCTCGTGATTCGGGTCCTTCTAGCAAGTCTTTATTCGGCCAGACTCGGACAAACGCGGACCGCCTGAGCAACGTTCGCTTTGCGGGGTAGACTGGTCTTATCAGGGCGAGACCGGAGATCGCGCTCGAACGTCCGTTAGTAGCCACAAGGAGACCCTGGCAGTCCAACTTGTCCCGCTCTTGCCTCTATCGAGGACAGCAACGTGGCATTCAGTCAGGGACGGCCTGCAATTTCTTTTCGTCGATCACTGCTGCCACGGCGATGCCGAGGATCGCCAGGGCCGTCGCTAGCCAATAGGCATGGCTCATACCGGCGGCGAAAGCCTTGCTCATCCCGGCTTGAGCCACACCGGCGGTCTCGGCGTTCATGATTGCGGTCGCACCGGCCACGCCGAGTGCGCCGGTGCACAAGTGGGCCATGAACGACAGCCCGCCCGCGACGCCGGCACGCGAGGGCGGAACCGCACTCACGGCAGCCGTGCCGGCCGTGCCGACGCACAGGGTGGCGCCTAGCCCCATCAGGATCATGGCGGGCAGAATTGCGAAGTAGCCCCAGGACGGCATGAAGAAGACAATCGTAGCCGCGCCGAGAGCGACCAAGGCATAGCCCGCGAGCAGCAGGCGCCTGGGTCCGATCGGGTCATACAAGCGCCCACCAAGAACTGATCCCACAGACAGCAGCACCATCAACGGCAGCATGCCGAACGAGGCAGCCAGCACCGACCAGCCCATCGTCTTCTGCAGGTATTGCGGAAAATACAGGAAGGCGATGAAGAGGGCGGGGACCAGCAGCCCATTTGTCGACAAGATCAGCACGAACTCGCGGTTCCGCATTAGGCTCGGCGGTACCAGAGGGGCCTTGACGCGGGGTTCGACAAACGGGAACGCGACGAACAAAACCGCGCTCAAGACGAGCAGGCCGACAAGTGCGGGCGATGTCCAGCCCCAGTCGGCTCCGACATCCAGACCGTAAAGCAGCGCCAAGAGCGCGAAACCCAGGACCGCCATGCCAGCGATGTCGATGCGTTTGTCAGTCTTGCCCGGCGATTCCTTTCTCAAGAAGCGGAGCACCAGAGCCGCGGTCAGCACCGCCATCAATGTGTTCACCAGGAAAAACAGCCGCCAATCGCCGATCCAGGTCACTACACCGGCGATGAGCGGTCCGGCCACGTTGCCGCCCGTGACCCCGGCCAGGATGAGCCCCATTGCCAGGCCGCGCTTGTCCTCGTCCACGCTCGTCGTGCCGAGCGCCAGGATACACGGCCAGAGGAGCGCCGCGCCGATACCCTGCACGGCACGTGACCCGATGAGCCAGCCGATAGAAGGCGCCGCAAGACAGCCTATGGAAGCGATCAGAAAGATGGTGAGGCCGACCAGAATCTGGCGCCTGTGCCCGTAGATATCGCCCAACCGGCCCCCGCTAACTATGAAGATCCCGAAAGTCAGGGCGTAAATGTTCAACACCCATTGCGTGGTCGTAATGTCGACCGAAAAGTCCCGCTCGATAGGCGTGACCAGAAGCAAAACGCCGGTGAAGTCCGTGCCGATCGTGAGCGCGGCAATCATCAAGGTCGTGATCGTCAGTTTTGTATCTTTACCCATCGAACCCCCCGCAACTCACGTCGGACACGGCTCATGCCACGGGCGGAAACACTTCCAAAACGCCCTGCAGGGTCAATCAGAAGGTGTCACGAACCCATGATGCCAACCGTGGGAGGACGACCTCATCTGGTCAAGCGGAATGACTGTAACGGGTCAAAGTCGGACGTTTGAATTAGTCGCATCCGACTTCCGCTTTACTCCAACGAGAGGACATTTAAGCTAAGTTGCTGTCTCGGTTCAGTTGTAATTCTGAAGCCCGAAAGCTTCGAGTTACGAGTAATGAACTTACCGAAACAGAATAGGCCATCATCGGGCCAATTCTTCCAAATGAACTATGCTGTTTGCCGCACGTTGATGACCAGCGAATGTCAAACAGTGACTATCTCGTCATTGTGAAACTGGACTCCGTTAGCCGGCGGCTTTGTGTCTATGAGAGTACTTCTAAAATTAATAGGAGGATCATGGCGCGGTTTCTGCAGTTTAGATAAGAAGTCGGCCACGCCCTGAAGTATGCTGCTGGCGAGTCAGTCAATCGATTTCCTATCCGTGATTTGGGGATTTGGCCGCCGTATATTAGCGGCACGCTACCCATGCGCTACCCCAAACCCACTATCCAACCGCAAACGATTGATTGAGCATCACAAATTGAGCAAGACTCGCTGATTGATGATCAGGTGGCCCGGTCCAAGCACAAATAACCAGGCGCAGAACGGATTCGTCTTTGCGCCCACACCGGTACGCTTTCGAAGGCACCCCTACCCCAGGGTTTTGGTATTGGATACGGGGTTTTGGTGTGACCATAATCGCGGCCGGTCAATCTTCGAGAGTTCCTATTACCCTCCCACGCTTCCAACCCAATGCTTGCGAATTTATGCTGCCCGATTTGTCAACCTGCTATCGGTAAATGCGTAGATATCATCGGCGGACTCTGCCAAGCCAAGCGCAACGAGGGCGTCCAGGGCTTCTCGAACGGCGGGACCCTTGCGGCCCTTGAACAACCGGGCAATGTCGCGAACTTCCACTATACCACCGTGATCGGCCAATACATCCCTTATGACAGCGATTCGTTCGGGAAGTTCTTTGGGCAGCGTACGAGCAGCATCTTGGGCAGTGATCGGGGAGGCGACGACCATTTCCTCTTGGACCCGCTCTGGTGCGCGCTCTTTGCCGTAGTTCGGGTCCTGGAATTCAGGCCGAAGCCAACGTATGAGGCCACGGGCTTCTTCTGCTGCACGCTCGGCGTTCAAATTTACCAGATTTTCGAGAATGTCATTCTCGCCTATGTCATGTGCCCAGCCATAGGCATCGAAGGTCGCATCATCAATCTCGTTGTGGATCTCTCTCAACACGCCGACCAGTCCGCGATCGAAAATATCGCGCTCCTTATCAGTTAGGGTGCCAGTGCCCATTCGTTCGATCTGGCGCACGCGTTCGAGAACATTGTAAAGGCGGGTTATGGTGAGATCGTTGTGTTGGATGAGCACCTCTTTACGATGTCGATCCAGCCGCTCGCCCAAACCAGTCAGTTGAGCGCTTATACCCCTGCTCAGGATCGGAAAGGGAAACTTGTCGAAACAGTGGGATTTCTGGTAGCGAGGCCTATCTTCCAGCGTGCCACCAATTGCCAAAGACCATATTATACCAAGTCTCTGTGAGTGGGACTCATATAGGGGCTTTCCGGAACGGTGTTTTTCTGATTCAAGATGGCAAACGGATGGAGGTTTGCCATGGGTTCTCCGGTTTCACTTCGAGACGATTTTGGTGCGGCCGGACTTCG
>JAAEOK010000074.1 GCA_024244705.1 Alphaproteobacteria bacterium | reverse complement strand
TGCTTGGCATGAGCATGGTGATGTCGAAAGAAGTGTCCACTAACGATTTGGTGGACACCAAGGAAGAGCGGTTGGTTGGTAGGCGCCGGCGCTGGCCTGAGGCTTTGAAGCGTCAGATCGTAGCCGAGACCCGTGCGCCGGGTGCGTCGGTTTCGGTGGTTGCGCGCCGTCATGACGTGAACGCCAATCAGCTGTTCAGGTGGCGTCGAGAATACGAAGCGCGGTCGCTGGCTGGTGATCCTGGGCTGGTTCCAGTGGCGCTTTGTGCGGTCGACACCGGTGCTTTGCCGACGCCGGCGGCGACCGGAACGATTGCGATCGAGATGGTGGGCGGAGCCCGGGTTCGCATCAGCGGTGCGGTCTCCGGCGCGGCGCTACGCCAGGTTCTGGAGCATCTGCGATGATCGGATTACCGGCCGGCACGCGGGTGTGGCTGGCGGCCGGGGTGACGGACATGCGCAAGGGCTTCAACGGATTGTCGATGGCAGTGCAAGCGACGCTGCGGCGCGATCCGTTCAGCGGGCATGTCTTTGTGTTCCGTGGCCGG